>WJIP01000383.1 GCA_014730185.1 Caldithrix sp.
CCGATTGGCTGGGTTTTGAATACATATGGGTTAAGGTTTTTGATGATGATTCGGCGGCCAGTCCTTTAGACACACTTACCATTCAGGTTGTCGATCAAACCGTACCACCGCAAATTCAATCTCTGCCCATTGTAGAGTTTGACGAAGACGAGTCCAGTGCACATAATTTAGACGATTATGTTACCGATGCGGATAATGATAATTCCCGGCTATACTGGCAAATTACGGGAGGCGATAGCGTCCAAGCGGTAATCAATCCCAATACTCATGTTGCCATTTTTTCCGCGTATGAAAACTGGTTCGGCCAGGAAACGCTCAAGGTTAAAGTGACCGATCCCGACGGCAATGCGGACAGCACCTCGGTTCAGGTTGAGGTGAACTCGGTTAACGATGCCCCGGTTTTTTACAATCTTCCCAATGTTAATCTTTCGGAAAATAAATCCAAATCGATCGATCTTAAAAACTATTCTATGGATATCGATAATCCTTATTCTGATTTAAACTGGGAACACGATCAGGCGCAGAATATCATCATCGACATTGATGAGGACAATGGTATAGCGAATTTTTCAGTATCCCAGGATTGGAATGGCCGGGAAAGGATTACATTGTATGTAAGTGATATCCATGGTCAACGAGATACGGCAACCACATGGGTATATAGCCAGAATGAACAAAACGCCCCGCAAATATCGGCGCCGGATACCATCCAAATATGGGAAGATCATCAACGGCAGCTTGAGCTCGATCCAATGGTAACCGATCCGGATGATGATAATGATGAATTGACCTGGTTAGTTTCGACAAACGGTCCAATAGAATTGGATTTAAATGATGATACCCGAATATTAACCCTCATGCCACCGGCCGATTGGAACGGACAGAACGATATCTTTCTGCAAGCGGAAGATCCCAACGGCAATATTGCCTTTGATACACTCCAGGTCCATGTGTTAAATATAAATGATAAACCGGTTGTGGACCATCCGGGGGATATTTTTATTTATGAAAATACCACTTATTCCCTCAATCTTAAAGACTATATTTGGGACGGGGACGGATATGATGATCTGGAAACCCTTGAACTGGAACCCCTGAGAGGTAATAACAGTTTTATCGGATTTTATCTGGATAGGCACAGTTTATATATAACGTTTTTTGCACCCCCCGGTTATATGGGCAGAGAAACGTTTCAGTTAAAGGTCATCGATAAAGCCGGAGAGGCCGCTCAAACGACGTTCGGGGTTGAGGTTTCGTTGTATAGGTTTGTTGATAAGATCAGCATTGGTGCTTATGGTTCGCCGACGGTGATTCGAGTTGAATGGAACACCTTACAAGCTTCCAGAGATTTTATACAATACGGACCATCGCTGCCCTATGATTCAAAAACACCAATAGAAGACGCCTTAACTACCGAACATGAAACCGTTATAGCCGATTTGAAACCGGAACAAAGCTATGCGTTCCGTATTGTTTCGGAAAGAGCGAACGGACAGATTAGTTATTCTCAGGACACGACGTTTACCACTGGCTCACTCAGCAATGAAATAAATGTATTTCCCATTCCTTTTCGGGCGAGCGCAATGAATCATCAATCCGACGGTATATCCTTTACAAATTTACCATCTAATGCTCAGATATTGATTTTCAATGTATTGGGCGAATTGGTGTTCAAGACGGATACCACCGCGCCATTATTCCGCTGGCCGGTGGTCAATGACAGCGGTAAAGAAGTGCACTCCGGCGTATATCTTTATGTAATCAAAGAAGGTAACAAAAAAACAGCTTCCGGAAAGTTGATCGTTATCCGTTGATGTACTAAATTTAATCCAATCAGATGACTGGGATTCGTATACAATGAAACATATATTATCCGTGGATGTGGAGGAATGGTTCCATCCGGAGGCCGTCCATCATCTCTTTCCCAATGAAAATTGGCAGGAGCTGGATGAGCGTGTAACGCACAATGTATTGCGTTTACTGGATTTGTTTGAAAAAAGAGAGGTTACGGCCACCTTTTTTATTTTAGGCTGGATTGCCCGCCAGCATCCGGAGTTGGTTAAACGGATTGCGGAAGCCGGCCATGAAATTGCCAGCCACGGGAATCAGCATCGTATGCTGACCAAAATGAATAAAGATGAATTTCGAGAAGATTTAAAGACGTCCAAAGATATTCTGCAGGATGTGATCGGTCAGCAGGTCATCGGCTTTCGGGCACCCACCTTTTCCCTGGTTAAGGAAACCCGCTGGGCCTGGTCTGTTATGGTGGATCTGGGCTTTCGCTACGATTCATCGGTTTATCCCATCTGGCATGACCGCTACGGCATTCCCGATGCACCGCGTTTTGCTTATACCGCTTTCCAGAAAAACGGCCAAAGCCTGATTGAATTTCCCATGCCCACGTTAAGGATTTTAGGGAAAAATATTCCTTTTGGAGGCGGGGGATATTTACGATTATTGCCTCTACCGTTTACAAAAATGGCTATCCGGCGTTTCCACAGCTTACGGCAGCCGTCCATTATTTATGTGCATCCATGGGAGTTTGACGACGATCAGCCGCGTCTGAATTTAGGTGCTGTTCAAAAGTGGCGCCATTATCATAATATTGATAAAAACCTTGCTCGATTAGGCCGTTTATTGCAAAATTATCAATGGGTTAGTTTTAAAGATTTTTTGGATTCCGGACAACTAAAACCATAAATTGTACTAAATTTAATATCAATATTGTCGATAACCTTATCGATCAAAATAGTAAAAAGGGGAAGACCATGGGCGTTACCAGAAATATTTTGGTTGTGGACGATGAAGAAGAAGTAAGAGAAACATTGCAAAATGTACTGCAAAACATGAATTACAAACCATTTGTTGCTTCAGACGGCAAAGAAGCCCTGGAAGTGATTAAAAATAATGATATCGATGTGGTCTTATCCGATCTGTATATGCCTAATATGGATGGGATCGAATTACTAAAACGGGTTAAATCGTTTAATAATAAAATGGTATTTTTGATGATCACCGCCCATCCCACCATTGAGACCGCTGTGGAAGCCATTAAAAAGGGGGCGTATGATTATTTGACCAAACCCTTCCATATTGAAGAAGTGCGTTTGAAAATCAACCGTGCTCTGGAAAAAAAGGGGCTTACCAGTTCGCTAAAAACGGCAAACGGTATCATCTGGGCCTTACTGGTTTCCATTCCTATATGGTTAATTTTGGGTATAATTTTGGCCAAAATGTTATAATATATTTAAAACCGAAAACGGGCAGGTGGCAGACCGCTCGCGCGTCATTACTCAACTCAAAAGCCGTATGGTCTCTGGACGATACGGCTTTTTTCGTTTGGGGATTGCGTTTATGCCATTCCCTTTGTAAAGTCTTTTTACAGGCAGGTAATACCATACCTAAAAATACACCAAACCAGGAGAACAACCATGCGTAAAGGGGTTTTGATATCCATTATTATTGTTCTGATTTCTTTGCAGATGGCGCCGGCCGCTAACATTAAAGAGCATGCGGATGTGCAGAGGACGGCTCATTTATTACACCTGTGGTTGGAGGCTCAAAGGGATTACGAACAAATTCCGGGATTGGCCATGGCCGTTGTTTATGATCAGCAAGTGATCTTCCAGCGGGGTTATGGATACAGCAATCTGCAAACCAAGCAACCGACTACCCCGGAAACCATTCACAGCATTTGTTCCATCTCGAAATTATTTACCAGTATTGCGGTCATGCAATTACGTGATGCCGGTAAACTGCGGCTGGACGATGCGGTCGCCGACCACTTGCCCTGGTATAACATCGAGCAAATCTATCCGGATAGTCCTCCGGTGACCATCGAAGGATTGCTCACGCACTCGTCGGGCTTGCCGCGGGAATCGGATTATCCCTACTGGTCTTTTCCGGAATTTCAATTCCCGAGTCGGGAGGCCATGATCGAAAAATTGTCGCAGCAGAAAACCCTGTATCCCGCTTTTAAATATTTTCAGTACTCCAATCTGGGTTTGACTCTGGCCGGCGAGATCGTCAGGGAACTGTCCGGCCAGCCTTATGCCGAATATGTCAATGAACGGATTATTGAGCCGCTCGGTTTAAAGGATACCCGGCCTTATTTGCCGGAAGATCGGTACGGCGGGCAATTGGCTAAAGGTTATTCGGCGATGACCCGGGAAGGAAAGCGAGTGCCGCTGCCCATTTTTCAGGCCGAGGCCATCACACCCGCAGCCGGTTTTTCATCCACAGTGGAGGACTTGGCCCGGTTTGCGTCCTGGCAGATGCGACTGCTGGATACCAACACCGTGGAAGTGCTGCACCCCAACACCTTAAAAGAGATGCATCGGGTGCACTGGTTGGATAAAGACTGGGAATACTCCTGGGGGCTGGGCTTTTCCATCAGCCGTATGGATAATAAAACGTTTATCGGCCACGGCGGCAGTTGTCCGGGTTACCGCAGTCAAATATTGATACAACCGGATGATCAAATGGGTATGGTGTTCATGGCCAACGCCTCCGGCATCAATACGCGTATGTACATTCGTACGGCCCACAACATGATGCAGGCAGCGGTTCAGCAAGCTGTGCAATCAACGGACAGGGGAACGGTAACGGATTCATCTCTGCTGGTTTATACCGGAGCCTACAGCGATAAGCCATGGGGCGGAGAGACGGCCGTGTTTCCCTGGAAAGAGGGACTGGCCATGGTCAGTTTACCCACGGAAAATCCCATGGACGGTATTGTGCAGCTCAAGCACATTGCCGATAACGTCTTCGAACGCATACGGGATGACGGCAGTGCCGGGGAGACCATTATTTTTGAAAAAGATGATGCGGGTAATGTGACCCATATGCGTCGGCACAGTAATCGGTGGCCCAAAATCCGATAAGCCATTGTTTTGCCGTCATAAAACAACCGTTAATTAAGCTGTTTGCAGATATCGGGTATCTAAAGACAAGGCTGAACCGAGTGCAGCTCAAAGCCATTTTGATTAACTTACTGTTCTGGATCATATGTTGCAGCGCATAAAATTTTGTCATCATTAGGCTTTAAAAGGTAGGAGTGTAGAACATATATTTAGAGAATGCCCAAAGGGACAAATGGGATTCTCCCGTCGAAATCGTGTGCCTTTAACAGAACCTACGAGCCGCCCTGGGCGGACAAAGGTTTTTCCCGTAGAGACCACTTCGTGGCGAGACCGCCATGCATTAAATAATGGCCTGATTTTTTAACCAGGTGTATCCCCCGGTAGATTTGAAAAAGCGTTCTCTTTGAATCGCATCTCTTTTTGTTTGGAAAGTTTCGTAATTGTGGCGTTTTAACGGGCGTCTGGATTTGGTAGACTTAACTTTTCCGGCATTATGAGTTTTGATTCTTGTTTGTAGATCAAAAGTTGAGCCATAATAATAACCTTGATATTTAAGGCTTGTGAGTATGTAGGTGTAATACA
>WJIP01000384.1 GCA_014730185.1 Caldithrix sp.
AGTCCGCCCAAAGCAATGATGGTTACGCCCGATGCTCCGGTGAAGGCGGTGAATATGGCGCAGGATACCAGAGCCACAATAGCCAGGCCGCCGGGCAGCCAATCGAACAAGGCCCGGGATAATTTGATTAAGCGTTGGGGAGTGTTGCTCTCAGCCAGTAAATATCCGGCAAAGGTAAACAGGGGAATGGCTAACAAAACCGGTTGACTGGCCAGCCGATACAGTTCAATGATAACGCCCGTGCCGTCCATACCGGCGCTGTAAAATCCCAGCAGGGCGATGGCGGCAATGATCACGAAAAGAGGCGTGCCCATCAGGGCCAGAAATACCAAAACGGCGGTTATCAATAAAGTCATCATTGCTGACCGGACTCCCCTTTAACGGTTAGCACGATTTTCTGTATGGAGATAATGGCAAACCGGAGCCCCATAATACCGAAACCAATGGGAATAATGATTTGAAAATACCAGGTGGGGATATCCAGAAAGAGAGTGGCCCCGAATTCTTTCTCCACTTTTACAAACTGGAATCCGGCTTTGACCAGAAAAGCAACCACCGTTAATGCAAACAGATAAACAAATATCTGCAGGGCATACAGGGTTCGGCCTTTAAAATAGCGGTTGAGTAAATCAATGTTGATGTGTTTTTCATCTTTGGTGGCTAGGGAGGCGCCGATGAATCCCACCCATAACACCAGATGGCGTAGAAAGATATCGCCCCACAAAACCCCCTGATCCAGAACGTTACGCAAGACAACCTGCAGGAAGGCGCCCAGAACCATCAGCAGAACAATAACAATTAAGATCCATTGTTCAATTTTAGCTAAAAATTGATTGAATATTTGCAAATAGCGCATAAATCAAATCCCGTTGTCCATTGAGTAAGATAAGACTCAGACCTATGTGTTGCAACGACAAGTTTTTTAAAAGTAAATTACAAATTTTGTATATTAAACAAAACTGTAAGAATTTTCGGAATTGTGGGCAAAATCAACGGAGGCGCCATGTTCTTCGAAGCCAAAAACAAATCCAACGCCACGTGGAAAGCCACGGACCAAGGATACTATTTTTATGTAGACGGCCAGGATGTGGGCAAAGATACGGTTAATTCACGCTGCGGCCCGCATGCAGTGGTTTATTACAAGAGTAATGATACCACCTATATTCTCGACGAGTATGTTAAACGCAAAGATAATAAGGAACGCCCGGCGGAAATTTTAACAATCGGCGATACGGTTTACTGGATGCGGGAAGATAACGGTTTTCGCTTAATTCGCAAAGGACAGGATATCGCTCCTCAAACGGCTAATATGACGGTACATCAGGAATTTTTGGTTTATCTTATACCGGAAAACACCACCTTTCTGCTTGATGAATTTAAAAAAGTTAAGAACGGCGCCTTTCAGCCGGCGCGTATTTTGTCCACTTCGGCGCCTGCCCATTGGTATGCCTCCAGGGATAATTTTTTCATTATTCATAAGGAACGATCCATGTCCGTCGATGTCAGGTTTACGCACATCGATCAGGACTTGCTGGTATATGATCCATCGATCACCACGACTTTTGTGTTGCACAATTATGTAAATCTGCGGGATAATACACTGCATCCGGCCGCCGTGTTGTCGGAGAGTGTTGTGGCCTGTTGGCGGGCATGGGATAGCCGTTATGTGCTGTACTGCCAGGGCAAGCCTTTAACCAAAGGTCTTTCTCACCAGGTATTAGGGAATGACCTGGCCGTTTTGTCGGATGAACTGCAGACCATGTTTAACTTATCCGATTTTCGCAATAAGCAGGACAATACCCTGCGCCCCGTGGGTTAGCTTTGGTACACAATGAAAAAATTTCAGATTATATATGATTGAATAATCTTATCTTCATTGAAGGATACCATGCAATCGCCTAAATATATTTGTAGAGAATCCAGAGGTAAAATAACAGCATTTGCCTGCCTGCCCTACCGTTCATATAAGGGCTATATTGGTGTGCAAACAGGAGTGCGGACACCGTACATTCGGAGCCGCAACTTTTATAATCAATCATATGAACCGATTGCAGGCTCTATGGAATTTGTTGATCGTTATCTTTATTCAGTGAAATACGGTTCAATTTCAGTTTTTTCATCAACCGCTCATTGACATCCTGCGGTAATTCTTCGGGGCAGTCGTTTTCCCTACACAAAAAGATGGTTTTCTTCATGGTATCATAATACACCTTACAGGTCGGGCAACTATTGATATGCTCCATAACTTCCCGGCATGCCGGATTATCCAGGTCTTCCCCCATAATTTCACAAATTTGCTTAATCCGATCCTCTGTTGGATGCTTTGCCGTCATTTAATGCACGATCCTTTCCTCAAAATATTCCGAAAGATAATCCCTTAAAAATTGCCGTGCCCGGCGCAGACGAATTTTAACATTTTCCTGCGTAATATTTAATATGGCACTGGTTTCTTTTATCGATAAGCCTTCCAGATCGCGAAGCACGAACACGCTGCGATAAATATCGGACAGCTTATTGACCGCCGCGTCAATTTTTTGTTTAACTTCCTCATCATAAATATTGATGGATGGATCCTGCGACCAGTCGATAAATACCCGACTTTCCACACTTTCCTGAAAATCAGTGCTGTCGGCCATTTCCTGAAAAACCACTTTTTTCTTGCGCAAACGCATCAGACTGGCATTGGTGGCGATACGATATACCCAGGTAAAAAAACTGGAACGGCCGTCAAACGTGTGTAATTTTTCCACCACAGTTAAAAAGGTCTCCTGTAAAACATCTTCGGCATCTTCTTTTTTGCGTAAAATGCGTAAGGCCAAATTGTAAATACGCTCACTGTACTTGTTGACCAATTGGGCCATAGCGGCTTCATCGCCGGCTTTGGCTTTTTCGATAATCTGTTTTTCATCCAACCTTTTACGTCTCCTTATTGTGATGTTGGAGTCATTGCTGAAGATACAATTTTCTAAAGCGTTGTGAATTTATTAAATTCAATTTACAACGCCAAATTTTCATCGGAATCATACGGTAAAATGTACACCGAATCGGTGAAAGGGTTGATATCGATATAAACCTTAACCCCGTACACTTCTTCAATCAACCGAAACTGCAATACATCCTGCGGCGCACCGTCACGGACACAGCGGCCCTGGTGCATTAAAAACAAGCGGGGACAAAACTGGGCGGCCAGATTGACATCGTGGGTAACAATGATAATCGTTTTGCCTTCCTCGGCAGAAAGGCGTTTAAGACGCCGGTAAATCCCTTGCTGATGATTGAGATCCAGAGCAGATGTCGGCTCATCCAGTAAAAAGATATCCGCTTCCTGGGCCAGAACACTGCCAATAACGGTGCGTTGTTTTTCACCTCCGCTGAGCGCATTAAAGGGCCGGTGACGCAAGGGCTGCAAATCCATCCATTGCATGGCTTTTTCTATGCTTTGGGCAGCGCCGGTATCTTTGTTAATAAAACCCCGAAGATGAGGATACCGGCCCATGGCCACAACTTCCTCAACGGTGAACGGAAAGGATATATCAATATGCTGGGGCACATAACCAATACGCCGGGCCAGAGATTTTTTATCGAATTGTCCGATGGGCTGATTAAAAAGCTGTATTTTGCCCGCCCCGGCCGTGGACAATCCGGCAATCAATTTTATTAATGTGCTTTTACCGGCCCCATTGGGACCGATGATGCCCATAAACTCGCCCTGAAAAACCGAACAAGAGATATCTTTTAAAACCTGGTTTTCCTCAAAGGCAAAATTGATGTCATCTAATTTTAATACCGCATTATTCATCATTCAAAAAAAAACCCTGTCCGAACCGTTCCGGACAGGGCATTGCCGTTACATGATATTTACTTTATTTATCGCATTTACTGTAGCCGCATTCCGGATTGATACAGGTCAGGCAACCATTCTCCATCTTCACACTGCGATTGTTACAATCCGGGCAAATCTGAAACTGAGCATTGCTCTCTATGCTGGGGGGGGTATTGAGAGCATCTTTAATTTCCGGGGATAACTCTTCCCGATCCTCTTCATTATTCATACACCCGATTTCTTCAAAAAATCGTTTGATCACATTGGCAATTTCTGAATAGAACGAGTGAATGAATTGACCGTTTTTATGATAGCCACCATTGGGATCGTGAATACTGCTCAATTCTTCCAGAATAAAGATGGGATTACTGGATTTACGAAATATGGCGGAAATGAGCCGGGTTAAAACCGCATACTCCGCGTTTTTTGTTAAGTCCTTGCTGTTGATAAAAATTTCAATGGGTCGGTTGCGTCCGTTCTGCTCGATATAGCCAAGCGTGATATAAACACTGTGTTTAACGAACCCGCTTTTTAGCTTGTAAACTTTTGCATTGACCACCTCCGGCCGTTTAACGACCTGGTCGGTTGAATGATCAAGCGGTTCCTCCTGTGTAACCTCTTGAATTTGGAAATCTTTTTCGGTAATCCTGAACATATAAGCCCCCAGCTTATGTATTTGAAACTTTTGCTTTATTCTGCTGTTGTTTGAGGTGGTGATAAACCGTAGTCAATCGTTCATCAGGGGTTACTATCACATCGTCGCCGCGTAATTTAATCTTTTCTCCCTCTTCAGACAAACTTAATTGATAAATTTTTTCCTTCATTTTCTGAAATTCCGATTCTTTACCATCCAGACTCAGAATGGGGTGCCGGCTGCCGTCCCTGTAAATGGTGATACCTTTCAAGCCGTGTTTCCAGGCGTTGATGTAGATATTGGATATGGTTTCCGGCTCGATGGTTTCCGGTAAGTTTACCGTGGACGATATACTGTGATCGATATATTTTTGGCAACGCCCCTGAATCTCCACCCGCTGATGGGCATCGATATGATGAGCCGTGCGGAAAAAATAACTGGGCATATGTTCGGTCAGTTCCGCTTCTGTCATGGAATTTTCCACTTTATTGTTCAATCCATGCAAATCGATGTAAGCCTGAACGGAAGAGTGAAACACCTTAAACTGCTTATTATCAAACGATTCCGAGCGACGGGTATAAAACAAGGCAAAAATGGGTTCAATTCCGCTGGACACGCCCATATAATGTTTATCGTTGTTCACGAAACTCAATACAATATTACTGATGGATCCAGTGGGGGCGATAGCTAAAAGGGCTATATTTCGCAATCCCTTTTGTTTGATCAATGCTTTTGTTTCATCTTCCAGCGCTTCTTTGAAAAACAGACCGCGGGCATATTTTTCATAATTGAAAATCGGGGATGCGCCCTTCTCCTCCGCCAGTGTGGCCGAAGTTTGATAAGATTTATTGGACACCACCCGGGTTACCTTTTCCAGTAGTTCAATGCCCTCGGCTGAATCGTAGGCAATGCCCAGTTGATTGAGCATATCTGCCATACCCATCAGTCCCAGCCCCAGTCGCCGGGTTTCCTTGGCTGCTTCGCGTTGTTTTTGCAGAGCATTGAGCACTTCATTCCAGCTGACCACATTATCGAGAAAACGGGTGAGGTGTTCGGTAACGGTTTCGATCCGTTGCCAATCAATGCGGGCATTGGGTGTAAATCCATCGACCACCATGCGTGATAAATTGATGGAACCCAGGTTACAGGCGCCCCCGTCCTCCAGAGGCACTTCCGCGCAGGGATTGGTGCAGGATATGGGACGCTCCACATAATTGGACGGCGACTGCTCACTCATCCGGGTCCAGAAAATCAAACCCGGTTCGGCAGTGCGGTAATTACCTTCCACAAAAGCATCCCAAACTTCACGTGCTTTCACCAGTTTACGAATTTCACCCGTGGGCACGGATCCGAAATACAGCATAAAATCACCACTGTAACGTACGGCAAGATCATAGGGCTCGTTTTCCAGGGGAATCACCAGATCGCCAAAAAGATCACGCTTTTTGGGATCATTCAAATCATTGCCGGTGACCATGATTTCGTAATTTTTATAGAGATGATCATTCAACGCTTCCACATTGTCGAGCACATGCAGTAATTGGTAATCCGACACTTTTTTGGCCGGGATGCCATAGGAGTAATGATAGCCGTCATCCTGATAAGCGCTTTTGATGGTATTTTTATTGAATTTTTTATAGATAAGCAACCGGTCCCGGCCGTAGTGCCGTTGTTCATCGACAGCCTGCATAAATTCATCGGAAATTTTGATGCTGATATTGGCAAAACGCACCTGTGTGTTTTCCATTACCTGCCGGCGGATCTCATCGAGCTGGTCTTCATCAAACTGATCGGACCAGCGAATTTGTTCAATGATCTGCCGGGTTACCCAGTTGGGTATTTTTTTCACTTTGATAAAATCCATGATGTCCGGATGCTTCACATCGATGGTAAGCATCAAGGCTCCCCGTCGACCGCTCTGGCCAATCAGACCGGTGGTTAATGAAAACAATTCCATAAATGAAACCGCCCCTGTGGAACTGTCGGCGGCGTTATGCACGACGGAGTCTTTGGGACGCAACGGCGAAATATCCACGCCGATGCCCCCACCGTAGGAATAAGTCCGGGCGCATTCATAGGCGGATTCATACAACGATTCGATGTTGTCATTCTTAACTTTGCTGACAAAGCAATTGGCCAGCGTTTTCAAACGGTATAAATCTCCGGCACCCGCCAGAACCCGGCCACCGGGTACGAAATACCCTTCATACATATCGCGGTAAAAATGATCGGCCCACTGTTCGGCTTTTTCTTTGTTCGGTTCAATGGCTGCAATGAAGGCGGCCACGCGTACAAATAAATCTTCCGGACGAAATTCCAGCAAATTATTATCCAGATCCTTTATGAAATATTTCTTTTCATAGATATTCTGCGCCAATTCATTGCTGTTGAGGTAGTTATTATCGGGATGGACCGGAAGCTCTCCATTGTTCTGCTTTTTCTTGAGCATTAGGTAAAGATTCTGATACGTTTTTAAATTTTTTTTACCACCAATTTTGTCATACTTACCTTCATGCTTAAACATATCAAGAAACATATACGATGGGCTCCTTCTATTTACTTAGATGCTTTTTTTCATAAATCTATTATCACTGCTCATCATTAAGCAAGCCAAAAAACAAAATTTATATCCTGTTGAAAAATATAGGTTTACCAATAAATCAAATATGCATTCCGCAAATTATGGGATTCAATATAATAAATTAGGTCGCTATGTGAAAATTAATTATGATTCAATCCCCTGCCTTGCTTTTACCCCTTTGGAATAGTAATGTTTTATTTCTTCCATATTCGTGACGAGATCGGCAATTTTAATGATTTTATCGGGTGCATAGCGACCGGTTAAGATCAGCTCCACCCGGTCCGGTTTGCGACCGATACAATCCAGAACCGCCGATTCTTCCAATACAGTAAAATATATGGAAACCAGCACTTCATCCAATACAACCATATCGTATTGCTGGCTCTGCATGGCTGCACAGGTTTCAGTTAATCCATCATGCATTTGCTTTTTAAGCTCCGCACCCGGCGGTTGTCGTTTAAAAACGAACCGGTCGTTGCCATAGCGTTTCAACTCCAGATGCGGTGCCAACTGCTGCAGCATGTTGACTTCACCATAGGGAAAATCCTTCATAAACTGCACAAACAGAACCCTTAGACCATTGCCCACCGCCCGTAAACTCTGCCCGAGAGCGGCTGTTGTCTTTCCCTTGCCGTTACCTGTGTATACCTGAATATAGCCTTGTTTGAGTTTCATAAATGGCCTGCTCAATTGGGTTTAACCAAACATTTCTGTGGATCATTCCGAAAAATTCTTTTGCTGATATTTTTGCATAACCCGGTAAAAATCACGGGCCAGCAAATACAACCGGGGACCGGGAATTAGCGTGTAATTACCGGTTAATACATAGATCGCTTCATGCTGTACAGCCTGAACCGTTGACAACCTTTGCCACTCCTGCACGTTTTGCTTGTCCTTTTGCCTATTCCAGGTTTGATTGAATTTAAACTCGATTATCATTTGCGGATCGGCGTCAATAATCGCTTCCCTGCTTACCTGGCTGTATTCATGGTTCATG
>WJIP01000385.1 GCA_014730185.1 Caldithrix sp.
ATATTAGGTAAACCGTTAATATTGAATGAGCTGGGACAAAGTATTCAGAAAGTGTTACCAATTGACTAAAAGGTGGTTTATATGAAAATCATTTTGATTGATGATGATTTTGACGTACGAGCATTTACATCAAAGATGCTGCAAAGCGAAGGCTATGAGGTTTTTGAAGCTGAAAACGGTTCGGAAGGTCTGCAGATAATGAGAGACCACGTTGACGAAGTTGATTTGGTCATTACCGATATAATCATGCCGGATAAAGAGGGTATCGAAACCATTCAGGAGTTGAAAAGAGATTATCCGGATGTAAGAATCCTGGCCATATCCGGCGGCGGCAAGGTTCATCCCGAGGGTTACTTGGGATTGGCCAAAGCCATGGGTGCTAATGACACCCTCAGTAAACCTTTTATTAAGCAAGACCTAATCGATGCCGTAGAAAATGCCATGTCCTGAAAAGCATTAATTTCCAATCACAATAACTTCTAACAGATTGATCACACCTATAATATAGTAAACATTCTGCTGTTCTGATAATCATTTGCTCCCTATATCCTGTGTTCTTTACATTCCGTTCGTTAAAAACAAGTAATGGAATACGACATGCATAAGTTACATTGTAATTAATTCGAATAAAAAATGCATTTTAGATCGAAAGGATAGGAAGCCAATTAACAGGAAAGTTTATTATTTCGATTCGGCAGCAAATACACCGGTGGATCAGCGCGTATTGAATGCCATGTATCCCTATTTAAATCAATATTTTGGAAACGCGGCATCTCTGCATCAATTTGGCATGAAAATGCGGGAAGCGGCAGAAAAAGCCCGCCATCAATTGGCACGTATGATTGGTGCTGACGATAGCGAAATTATTTTCTGTGCTTCGGCTACCGAAGCCAACAATACCGTGATCCGGGGAATAGCTGAGAATCGGGCCAATAGAGGAAAACATATTATCCTTTCGGCGGTGGAACACCCCTCTGTTTATAATTTGGGTGAGTATTTACAAAGTATCGGTTTTCAGGTGGACTATGCTGCGGTTGATAGTCAGGGACGACTTAAAATGGATGATTTTAAGCAGATGCTTAAACCTGAAACCATTTTGGTGTCGGTGATGCATATAAATAATGAATTGGGTGTCATACAACCGATTTCTGAAATTGCAGAGATTTGCGACAAGAATAACATTGTTTTTCATACCGATGCTTCGCAGAGTTTTGGCCGTATGCCCATTGAGGTGGGGCAGCAAATCAACTGTATGACGGCCTCTTCCCATAAAATTTATGGCCCCCTGGGCGCAGCTATGATCTATTGCCGAAAAGACACGATGTTTACCCCCCTGATAAGTGGCGGACAACAAGAGAGCGGACGGCGGGCGTCTACCTTAAATGTACCTGCGATTGTTGGATTTGGAGAGGCCGCTTCGATCTTTCAACAATCCTATCAATCTGAATGGGAGCAATTAAACCGTAAACGTGAGAAACTCAAGGATAAACTTTTACAGGACATACCGGACTGTCAGATGTTGGGTTCGGAAGAACACCAGGCTCCTCATATTTTAACTGCAGCATTCAGGGATACCGACAGTGAATTACTGCAAATGGAATTGGACCGGAAGGGAATCGCTATAGCCACGGGTTCGGCTTGCACTTCGGCAAAAATTAAAACATCGTATGTACTAACCGCCTGTGGGCTCGACGCCCGTTGGGCCGCAGGAACCATTCGAATCAGTCTGAGTCGGTTTACGAAGGATGATGAGATCGAATATTTATTGGCTGCTCTACCAAAAGCAGTGCAGAAAATCCGCAGCTTATCATGAAAAAACTATATTTATGTCATTACAGCGAAATTGGCTTAAAAGGAGCCAATCGTCATGTATTTGAGCGCAAACTTGTTGAAAATATAAAGTTTTCGTTAAACAGAACCATCCCCCATAGCCGGGTAACGGTGAAGGTATGGCGTAAGAGAGTTTTGGTACAAATCCCTGAAAACATTGACCATACACTGATAGAAGAAGCCCTGGGCAATGTATTCGGCATTGTTAACTACAGTCTGGCTTACGTAGTCCAATCCGATCTCCAAATCATTACACAGACCTGTGTGGATATTCTCGATTCCTATGCATTCGAGTCCTTTGCCATACATACAAAGCGTTCGGATAAGACCTTTCATTTGAAATCTTATGAAGTTAATAAGATTGTTGGTTCTGCCGTTGTTGAAGCCTTTCATAAAAAAGTCAGGCTCACTGAGCCCGATGTGCAGTGTGTAATAGAGATCATCGATGATCGTACCTATATTTATGTCAATAAAAAATTAGGTTTGATGGGATTACCGGTGGGCTCTAATGCCCGTGTACTTTCGTTACTTTCTGCGGGAATCGATTCACCGGTGGCGGCGTATTATGTTATGAAAAGGGGATCAAAGTGTCATTTTCTGCATTTCCATTCACACCCTTTTACCTCCAGGGCCTCTCAGGATAAAGTACTTGATTTGGCCAGGCAATTGAATCGCTTTCAGTATCAGTCCAAAGTTTATATGGTACCGTTCACCGAGAGCCAGCAGGAAATTGTATTAAATTGTCCGGACCGTTTTCGACTTCTACTGTTTCGTCGGTTCATGATGCGTATTGCTGAACGACTGGCTTTGAAAAAAAAATGCAAAGCCGTTGTGACCGGCGATTCTCTGGGACAGGTGGCATCGCAGACCGTAGAAAATTTAAGTGCCATAGAAGCCGTAATTCGCATGCCTGTATTACGACCATTGATCGGGTTGGATAAGAGTGAAATTATGGAAAAGGCCAGGACGATAGGTTCATATGATATATCTAATCGGCCGCATGATGATGTCTGCACACGTTTTATGCCCAAACATCCGGAAATTAAGGCCCGGTTGCAGGATGTCGAAAAAGCAGAACATAATTTAGCGGTTGAGGAAATGGTGAAACGGGATGTTGAAAATGTGGAAATCATAAAGATTTGAACCATTGATCAAGATTTGCAAAGTCTACGGTCGGTGTTTAAATTTACACATATTGAACAATACACCTGTAGCTCAATTGGTAGAGCACCGGACTCTTAATCCGTTGGTTCAGGGTTCGAGTCCCTGCAGGTGTACTCAATAAAAACAAGGGATTAGGCTGGGAAGCTTAATCCCTTGTTTAGTTTCAAATCACTAATCCGTCACTATACATGTCAGTAAGGTCGTTTGGACTGCATTGAAGCTCTGGAGTTTGCTTATTTTTCCCTCCCGCCAACCATGGAGCCGATGGTTGGATTTGCCGCGTGGCGTTTTCAACGGCCTTGATATTGATACACTGCAGGTCTTTGGATAACCGGATCCAAAAGCGCAGCTTTTCCAGATCCAGATTAGGCCTGTCGCAGGAAATTGATCGTATTTTTAGAGGCGTACCTGGCCTCGATAAGGGCTTCCAGAATATCAAGCATCACATTGGTGATGCGCTGGCCCAGGGTGTATTTATACGTTTTGGGATAGCGGCTCAGCTTGGGCGCATACCACAGCAAAAGGTCGTACAATACCGGTAATACATTGATCTCTTTATCGGGCATATCCATTTTCCAATCGTAAACAAAAAGACTTCGTTTCTTTTATAAAAAGAAACTGCTGAAGGCATACCTTCGGAAGAAGCATGCCAAAGGCATCCTGCCAGAGCGGGGAAAGAAAAGGGTATCCCTATTTATGCACTCGCTTTCTGCTCGTCCATCGGGATTAGATCATCAATGATTTAATTCGTCCTCGAAATACGAAAACCGTAGATGCTACTCGTGCCGCTCGGGTTGACGACACCGCGATTAGCAACCCGCAGGTGCTTGGCATTGAGGTTCCAA
>WJIP01000386.1 GCA_014730185.1 Caldithrix sp.
CCCTTCACTTATCCCTTTGCGCCGGTATTTTTGACCCACTACAATCTTATCCATGTAAACATTATCGTTATCCATGTATAAGTAAAACAAGCCACCAATTACAAAACCGCGTTCACTTAAAGCAATCAAAAACCGGTGAGCCGGACGGAATGTAACCGGTAAATTGCTTTCCAAAAATAGCTGATGCAATCGTGAAATTTCTTTTGGGGAAACCGGTTTACGCACACTGTAAGGGATTCCGTTATAATCTTCCAATTGTACCAGGACATCCGCTGCTTTTTGACCGGCTTCCAGAGTACTCACCAGTTCCGCCTCGTCCGTTGGTTTAAGATGGGGATAACTGAGCCGTGTTAAAAAATACTTTTCTTTATCACTCAATTTCAGTTCGCTGCGGATGGCAGAAATTTCCACCATTAATTGTTCCTGATCCATCTGATTTTTTTGCTGGTTTAACGCCACATTATTCAATCGTGTAAACAACGGTTCCCGGCAGTTTTTAAAAACCGTTTCTATGAAGAAACTTGTTCGTGTATCCGGATAAGCGGCCTCAAGTTCATGCAGTTGATAGGTATCATACAATTCACGCAGAGTTTGAGCCTGGGCTTTTACCGATGCATCCTGGTTCAGTTTAAACCATCGATGATATCTTTTAATGGCAAATTTTAATTTTTTGGGCAAATAGCCGTTCTTTTCAATACTCTTCAGAAAATCGTTTATCCATGGACGCATCCTGTAATTCGGATCATCTTGCCGTTTCGCAGAGTCAATTTCATTTTTTAGCAGAGATACTCCCTGATCCTTACCCTCCGAATCCAATACACCTGCGATCATATAATATCGGATGGATTCCCGCTTAAGAAAGGGATAGATGGTATCGGTTTCCTCTATAAACTGTTTGTAAAAATCATGAAGTAAATCCAACAATCCCGAAGACTGTTTGCGTTGAGCAAACGAGACGAAATGTATACCTGTTTGATAATCATGCGGTGGAATAATTATATTGCTGATACTTTTATCTTTAACTTCCCACCTATAACCGGTTCGTTTCCAAAAACTGACATGACCGGCCACCGCAGTTTGTACAAAAAACGGCCATAGATGATAGATGCGATCCCGGTCATCTTCTTTTCCGCCCCGAAGACCGCGGGATATAATTTTATCCACGGGATATCCGGACACATAATCTTCTGTCCACATGCGATGTTCCTGCCAATAACCACCAAAATCATGAACCAAACGTAATCCTTTAGCCGGTGCCCCGGCATGAATCATCCAATTAATTTCCGAACGCACGGTCTCCTCATCTCTGCTTTTGTCAAATTTCAAGGTCACATCATAGGAACCCCGGAATCGGGTCTGGACGGCAATACGATAAGTACTCTTCTTTTCGGAATCGGATAGCAAGCTAATCCAAATGCCTCCCTGGGGAATATCATACAAGCGCACCATGTCGCCGCCCGATAACAGAAAAATAGCTTCCCGTAACAGGGATGTTGTGTTCAAGGCATGTATGATGCGGTTACGGTCTTCTTCCGGTATATTCTCTTCAAAGGTTACCACATCGGCCCAGGTATATTCATCCTGAGTTTCGATATCAACCGCTACCGATTGTTCATCTCCCAACCAAAGACGAAATCCGTCCAGCAATTTTTTTCGCGCCTGGTAAGCCACTTCCGGCAGCCCCTTATAATCATTGCGTAGTTGATAGCGTACAATTAATTGCCGGGACCGTTTGTACCTGGCGGGATGCTTAACCCCGCAGGTGGCAAATATATCCAGCAACCCCGGAACAGCGGTTCGCTCCCACTTTACCGAATCAGGAGTTATTTTAACCAGCTCATTTTTCAATACCCGATGCACAGCCCGCATTCCTTCATCAGAAGAGCACTTTTCGACCAGATACGCTACCGTCTCTTCATCCAGCAAATCTTTGTTTTGATTGAGATAGATTTGCAAATAAGATGTTAAACCATCGCCTGTATGATAAGGCAGGCCCAATTTAAATAATTGCCGCTGCACGGTTAAATGAGAACAAATTTGTGGGTATGTTAAAATTTCTTTGATGATGTTATTTATGGCCAGAGTTTCGTTTTGTAAAAGATTATCAAAATAGTTTACAGCTTTCAGCGCTTCATCCTGCCGGGGCGATTGCAGATGGCGAAATGCCAGGTCAAGTCCAAAAAGTGACTGTTCACCTTCTTCCAGCATGTTGGTAAATGTTTCGGCTTCTTTCTTTTTCACCGGCTTCGCAGTAAATATGCCCCTAAACTGAAGCTGATGGTTAGGATTATCCAATCGATACCACTGGAATATGTTCTGTCCTGTAAAATCCATTAACCGCCGGTTACCCAGCCAATACAAAGGATTCGCAAAAATAATCTGTAAATCGATAAAGTCTTGATTAACAAAGTAATTATAATCCCCGATTTGATATAATTGTTTTTGATTATCGATTTTTTTAATTGTTAGCGATTTGTTATATTTTTCAATTTTCAGCTCTTTAGCAGTTACATGTAAATCGTGAGTTAAACAACCTATTTCTCTTAAAAACCAATTCGGTATACGCAACTCGATTGAATCGAAAGATAAACTGATGTAATGCTTTTCATACATTGTGTCAATCAATTCCTCAAAATTCTTTTCGATGACACGCCGTTTATAGGTTCCTTTAGGTGTTAATTCTCCCTTATCCGCGGAGAATGAACGGTTTGTCAAGCGAAAATCAACGATACGCTCAAAGGGTGCTAAAAATTTATTAATAGTGACAATGACCGATGAAAAATATTCATTGATTTTTTTGTCATCCATGCCCGCTACCAGATTGTTATTCGCTTGCTTATCCGGATGGATGAGGACGGTATTAAACGGCCGATGGTCACCAACCAAAAAGACCTGATCCACAGATTCAAAATCCCGAAACAGGTTTTCCACTTTCTGCGGTGCGATTGTTTCGCCTTTGATATTTTTATAAATTTCTTTTTTACGATCAATGATGATAAAATAACCAGCCTCATTTTGACGCATGATATCGCCTGTAGGCAACCATCTTTCTTTGTCAAATACTTCGGCATCATCCTGCCCGAAGTAGCCTTCCATGACATAGGCCCCTTTGATGAACATCTCGCCGTCCTCACCCAAGCGAACATCAATGCCCGGCAGCGCTTCCCCAAGTGTGCCCACCATATATTTTCCCGGTGGTGTCATGGTGATTCCGCCGGTGGCCTCTGTCATCCCAAAACCACTCATTAATTCAATACCGTAACGCTGAAAAAACTGAAAAACATCGGTATCCAGATGTCCGGCAGCTGAAAGTCCCCATTGAAGAAAGCCGCCGGTTGCACCCTTTACAATCTGGTTAATCTTTTCCTCGTCGTCTACTTCAATATCAACCTGACCGGTGATATACTCATAGAGCTGGTACCATTTTTTGGGTATGGATATAAAGATAGTGGGTTTGATACGCTGCATATTATTAATCATGGTTGATAATGCCGGATTTTCCATAAAAGTGTATTCAGCGCCCCAAAAGATGGCCCCCATCATTTCTAACCATCGTCCAAACGTGTGGTACAGGGGGAGATACGAAAGGAAACGATCGCCATATCCCATTTTTGGAATTGCCAGTGCCCGGCAGAAACGTTTATAAACAATATTCAGATGTGAAAACATGATACCCTTGGGATAACCAGTCGTACCGGAGGTGTACATAATTGTGGCCAAATCGTTTACAGATATTTCTGGTAAATCCTGATCACCTTCCTCCGAATCTTCTAACAAAGACTGATAAGTATAAACCGTTGGCTGCAGACTGCTTCCTTCCAAAAGGACGGTGTGCTTTAGCGTGGGCACCCTTGTTTCAACCGCTTTTAGTTTAGCCATCTGCTTATCATTGGACACGATAATGACCGTTGCACGGGTCTCGTTCAAAATATACTCAATTTGCTCAGGTACGGAATTGGCCGGGATCATCACATTAACCATTCCCCCATACAAACAGGCTAAATCAAGAAAAACCATCTTGATGCTGTTTTCGGTTAAAAAGGCGATTTTCTCATCCGGAGCTGAGGTTAAGGATTTCAACCCGCCAACTAATCTGTTTATGGTAGAGTGAACCGACTTCCAGGTATAGTCCTGTTGAGATTCTCCGTACAGAACCCGAAATATTACATTGTCTTCATACTGAGTACTACGCAAATCCAATAACGTACGCACCGAAAAATTACTGCTCTGTAGGAGTTCTAAAATTAAATGATCCCATCGCTTTTCACCGTAAATCCTTTGAAGAAAGGGTGACAAACGCCACACATCCAGATAATTATGGATAAGCGATTGCATGGAAGAATCATTGCTTTGGCCATTTAGGAGATATTCTCCCAGCGCATAATATCGATCTCTATCGATATGTTCAGCGGTGTAATCGCTTAAATCGCTGGTGACGATATTCGCCAGAAGGGTTTTAAGCAAGTCGGATAATTCCGACGGACGGCCGAGCAAATCGCGTTTTGTAATTTCCAGAAGGTTATTATTTATTGCTTCGGGATAGGCAAGCTCAGTTTTTGGATCAATAGCCCGTTTACCAGCCTGTAAGGTGTGGATATGATCGATCATGGATTGTTTGATTTTGTTATCTTTCATTACCTGCGCCCCTTCTCTTGCATTGATAATCTAAAGATACAACGAAACATAAAAATTATCAAAATTGGGTATATGCTTGAACAATGGTTATCTCAATCATTAAACAGGTTTGAAGCGCACATTTCGACGCCGCTTGATGAGAGGATCTACAGTATTTTTACTAAATCTATCTGCTTATATCGAATTATTTATCCAAAAAAAAAGGGAAACGTCTTATTGTTTCCCTTTTTATATATTATTTCTATCAACTAATCACTTAGTTGCCGGTTGTATCACTTTCAACCGGTTCAGGTGCAGGTTGTGGGCGATCCTTTACATTAACCGTTGTTTGCATAGTGTCTTCTTCATTGCCATCACTAACCCTTATGGTAAAGGAACGGTTTCCAGTCTGATCATCATCAGGTTCCCAACTAAATTTTCCACTGGAATTCAAATCGGCTCCCGCCGGCAGGTTTTCTCCGGTAAACGTTAACTCATCATCATCGGGATCTTCTGCTGTATACTGTAAATTCAGACTTTGTCCGGCTTCAATTTCCGCCTCATCCGGGCCGTCAATGGACGGTGGCCGGTTTACATTTTCGACCACTATGTCAACTTGCATAGTCGTCTCTGTTTCACCGTCACTGACAATCACATTGATAACATAATCTCCGGCCTGACCATAATTAGGAGTCCAGGAAAACCGGCCATCCTCACCACTGAAATCGGCTCCCTGAGGTAAATTGTCAGCTCTGTACTTTAATTCAGTGTCTTCATCTTCATCGGTGGCCTGCACGGTAAAAGTTACCGTTTCATTTTCATTCACACTTAATGGTTGAATGTTTTCCGTAAACTGAGGTGGACGGTTTACATTTTTTACTACTATCTGTAGCGTGCCCTCCGTTTGATCTTCTCCGTCACTCGCTCTGAAAGTCGCCTCATATGATCCGGCCTGGGCAAAGGTTGGTTTCCAAGTGAGTTGATTGTTCGATGGATCAAATACCGCACCTTCGGGAAGCTTTACTGCGGATATGGATAACTGACTGTTGGCATCGGCATCTTCCGCCTGCACTTTAAATTGAAAAGATTCATTTTCATTTACTGTCTGGGTCATTAAATTAGAAAATTGTGGGGCGCGGTTCACATTTTGTACCTCAATATCGACCGTTTGAGATACCGTAATCATACCATCGGTCAAAGAAAACCGTACGGTGTATGCACCTGCCTGCTCAAATGTGGGTTTCCACGAAAACACATGGTTTACCGTATCAAATTCTGCACCTTCGGGTAATGGTCCCGCTGAAAAACTTAATTGATTATCGGTATCGGGATCATCACCCTGCAGTTCGAAAGATAATCGTTGATTTTCGGGAATGATCTGCTTTTCCACGGGCATTAATTCAGGGGTTCGATTAACATCAGTAATTGTAATTTGAGCACTTTGTTCATCTGAAAGATTTTGGCTGTCCAAAACCTTAAAATCAATTTGATAAGTTCCGGCTTGCAAAAAATTTGGTGTCCATGAAAATGTTCCGGATTGTGCATTAAAATCTGCGCCCTGAGGCAGATTATTTGCCTCAAAAATTAATTTCCCTACATCTTCACTATCGGGATCACTTGCATTCAGAGTTAAAGTAACCGGGCTGTTTTCCTCGCCCACAATATATTCGATGGTCTCTAATGCAGGTGGCCGATTCACATGATTCACAGTTATTGTAAAAGCGCTGCTGTCCTTGAGGCCATTTTCATCCTTTACAACAAACATTATGTTATTATATGTGCCCGATTGTTCATAATCCGGAGTCCAGGTTAATTCAGCTTCAGTCTCATCAAATCGGGCTCCCTCAGGCAAACCTGTGGCTGATACCGATAATCTCCCTTCATCTTCCTGATCAGGATCGGAAAACTGCGGTTTTACAATTAGTGATGAGTTTTCATCCACGGTTTTATCATCAACCGTTTGTAACTGTGGAGACCGGTTAACATGATTAACCGATATTTCCAATGGTTTTTCCACTGTAAACTCCCCATCGGATACAGCTACAATAATCTGATATTTGCCGGCCTGCTGGTATGTGGGTTTCCAGTTTAGCTTTAAACTATCAGCATCAAATTCAGCGCCTTCCGGTAAATTTTCTACCTTGTACGTCAGTTTCCCTTCGTCTTCAACATCGGGATCCGTGGCAGGTGGAATAGACAATCGCAACCACTGATTTTCATCGACACTCTGCCGGGCAATCGGTTCAAAAACCGGTGTGCGGTTAACATGTTTTACATTAATTTCTACTTGTTGACGGGCACTTAATCCATTGGGATCAGTGTTTATAAAAGTGACTGTATAGGTTCCGGATTGTTCGAACGTCGGTGTCCATGTAAACATGCCAGATGTTGAGTCGAACCGCGCCCCTTGTGGTAAATCTTTTGTTGTTAAACGCCACTTCCCTTCATCTTCAATATCCGGATCGGAACCAACAACCTCAAAGGTTAAGGTTTCGTTTTCAGAAACAGACTGACCAGCAATAGGAGCAATCTTTGGCGGCCGGTTAACATGTTCCACAGTGATCTGCAGGTTTTCGGTATCGGATAATCTTTGATCGGATACTGTGAAGG
>WJIP01000387.1 GCA_014730185.1 Caldithrix sp.
AAGCATCTGCAAAGATTCCTGGATGAATTTTGCTATCGTTTTAACCGACGTTTTATCGAAAATAACATGTTCATTAACTTAATTAAAGCCTGTCTTAACACTCAGACCATTACTTTTGCTGAGCTAAGGACATAATCAATTTTTTTTTACAAAATAATTATTTCCCTTTAAAAATATATGATTATTTTCTCAAATATCAAGAGATTTTTGACTATCGACACGCCCTATTGAGACTTAAAGGACTATTCTGAATGCCTTTTAATTCAACAATGTAATTGGTTTTAGCCTTTATAAATTGAATCCCATTTTAATTGTCAAAATTTGGTGATAAGGTAAGAACTGCAAACAGATATCTAATAGCATGGAGTGCTGAAAAAAAAATGGATTTTTTGGGGATTAGTACTAAGAAGCTACTGCACAAACATTTTAATAAAGATATTCCTCAGCAATTTTTGTTAAATCCTCACGCACAGTTAATGAATTCTGATCTTCACCCTCACCAAAAGGTGAAAATTCCACAACCGATAGCATCAGATTGACATCCGGAGATTGGGATGTCCATATGATATGGCCGATGAGTTGTAATGTTTTTTTTCCCGGAATCAACAATTGAACCTGGGCTTTGGCTCCCGGTTTAAATGCTTTTTCGGTTTGAATACGCATACCTTTTACGGAGCAGTCATCCATCATCCCCTCATCCGTAATGGCTTCCGAGCCCTGAAAACCGGCCTCCTGGGTCAATATTATTTTTGCCTCGGGAATTTTAAAGCGAGGTACCTTTCTTCGTTCATGAAATTCAGACATAAAAATTATCCTTTCATCTTATAAATTACATGAAATCAAATCGGAATGATTATCCCAAACTTTAATGCGGCATCAGCTTCACTATATAATGCGCACTATACGCTATCTATACTATATCTAATGACTGAAATATAAAAAATAGACCAGTGCGGTCACCAAAATACCAACGAGTACATTCATAACCACCCCAGTTTTCAAAAAATCGGTAAATCGGTACCCCCCCGGATTATACACCATCAAATTGGTCTGGTAGCCCATTGGGGTAGCGAATGAAGAGGACGCAGCAATAGCGATGGTAATCATGAACGGACGCGGATCTAATTGCATGTGCAAGGCGGTGGATAATGCTATGGGAAAAATGAGCGCTGCAGCGGCATTATTGGTAATAATTTCTGTATATAAACTTGTTATCAAAAACAAAACAGCAATGATACCAATAATACCAAGACCGCCGGCAAATGCAATGAGCTGATCGGCCATCCAATCCGCTATACCAGAATTGGCCACAGCCTTCCCGATGCCCAGGGCGGAAGCAATAACAATCAACACATCAAAATCGATGGTATTTTTAGCATCTCCATAGCTGATAATTTTGGTTAAAATCATGATACCCGCCACAATGGAAGCAGCAACAAGCATGGACTGAATCATACCCGTAGTCACCGCAACAATCATAGCCGCCATCAGTAATAGGGCAAAATTACCCTTGGTTTTAGGTTTGGAATACTCTTTAATACTGGGTGAAACTAGCGAAAACTCTGTGGAATGATACCACTTGTTTTCAAAATCATGCCGGGCCAGAAGAAACAATGTATCATTGGGCTGGAAAACAATATCGCCCACTTTTTTTTCAATGCGTTTACCACTGCGATGAATGCCCAGAATAACCGCATCATATTTGGTTCGGAAACCACTCTCTCTTACGGATAAGCCCAATAAAGGAGAAGCATTGGAAATGACGACCTCAAAAGTCCTGTATTTATCGGAATCGATGTCTTTTAAGTCAAAAGCGGAATCCTTGAGTATGTGCAAGCCGGGCGTTTTTTGCAGCTCATAAATGGTCTCCGGTAAGCCTGTAAAAAATAGAGTATCATTGTTTTGAATGATTTCCCGCGGTGAAACCGGTGCAATTTCATTACCGTTACGGACAATCTGAAATAAAAATAACCCGCGTAAATGGCGTAAATGGGCATCTTCTACGGATTTGCCGATATAGGGATATTCTTCATCCACTTTCATCACCACCACAAATTCCCGGGTTGTTTCACCGAATTGAGTTATTATATCCTTCCGATCCGGCAAAAAATGATAACCGATAACCGAAAAATACAAGATACCGATGATGGCAATAGGAAGCCCTACTTTACCCAGTTCAAAAAATGAAAACCCCTGCATGCCGGCATCCAGCATTAGTCCATGCACGACCAGATTGGTACTGGTGCCGATCAATGTACAAATTCCACCGAGAATGGCGGCATAAGATAAAGGGATTAAAAATTTGGAAGCTGTCATATTATGTTTTTTAGCCCATCGCTTAATGACAGGAATTAGCGAGGCTACGATGGGCGTATTGTTTAAAAAAGCCGACAGAAACGTGACCGGCACCATCAATTTGAAATAGATAGTACGATTGTATTTTTGCCCCAGGAGCCCTTCGATATAGGCGGCAAATGTGGTTGAACTTTGTAATGCTCCGGCAACGATGAATAACACACCCACCGTCAGCATACCATGATTGGAAAATCCCGAAAAGGTTTCTTGGATGGAAATAACCCCTCCCAGGTTGAGTAAAATCAAAGCACAGAAAATAGTAAGAGAAGGTTTAAACCATTCTTTGACCAAAGTTACCGTCATACCAATAATAACGATGGCTGTATAATACATATCGAACATTCAGGAATCTCCAAAAAAACTTGCGCTTATTGAAACGGTCTATTAAACTTAATAAAGTCTATCTATTTAATAGAGTTAATTTAGGTAATGTTATCCAAAAAATCAAAATATGCTATTATTGCCCTGATTAATCTGGCCAAACGGTACGGAAAAGGACCGGTGATGATCGGCCATATCGCTGATGATGAGAACATTCCCAAAAAATTTTTAGAAGCTATCCTGTTTGAACTGAAAACGGCCGGAATTGTAAACAGCAAAAGAGGTAGGAGTGGCGGTTATTACCTGATAAAGCAACCCGCTGAGGTGCACCTTGCACAAATTATGCGATTGTTTGATGGTCCAATCGCCCTTATTCCCTGTGTTACCTATCAGTATTATGAACCCTGTCCGGAGTGCAAAGATGAAAAAACATGCGCTATTCGCAAAGTGTTCAAAGATGTGCGTGATGCGGCGGTGGCCATTTTAAAGAATGCAACACTGGAAGAGATGATCCGAATCGAAAACAAGCTTGAGGAACAACAACGTACCATTGACCGATAACGGCCGTCCTCTTTTTTATCACCTTCACTTTATTTTCAATACCAGTAATGTCATATCATCGCCTAATGCACGCCGACCTCGCCATTGATCGGCCAGTGCATTTAAATGAGAAACAATTTCATGTGGTGTCTTACCAGCTACTTCTTCAAAAGCCGTTCTTAGTGCCGGATAATCCAGAATCTCATCTCTTTCATTAAACAGTTCCGGGAGGCCATCCGTCATTAATAGAAATGTGTCGCCGGATGATAAGGTAATCTGCCTTTCCTGATATTCAAAAGAATTCACCGCCCCTAAAGGCAAACCTTTTAGGACAATTTCTCCAATGTATCCGTCATTAGACCGATAATGTAAAATGGGCGGCATGCCCGCTGAAGAAACCATCATGTTCTGATTGCGAATGCGTAACAGACTCAAACACATATATAACTGCTTTAGGTTCATCCCTTTGATTATCCTGCTGCATCTGTTAAAAAAATCAACAACCGGTAGATCCTTCGGTAAAGTACTAAACAGACTTTTAATGGCAATGACCATATTACCAGCTTTCATACCATGGCCGGTGGCATCACCTATAGCTACTGACAATGTTCCGTCTCCAGCTACATGGAAATCGTAATAATCCCCACCCACTTCGGTGGCCGTTCGCATGGAAACGGCCATCTCAACCGAGGGCACATCCGGTAGTTTATCAGGCAGCAGGGCTAATTGTAATTGGCGTGCTTCTTCCAGCTCCTGGGATTTGCGACGGTTATCGACCTGCAGAAGGCGTTTTTCAATTTCCCGTTCTCGCGCTTCCCGTTGCTGATCGGTTATTTTTTCATCCATTTTGGCAAAATCGCGGGCAAGATTGATGGACATGACGATGCTTAATGCCAGTACACCATACACATATACAATGTTATTGCCACCAATCGGATCAACCACATCCGTATCGATTAATATCTGATACCCTATGGAAATCATCAGCAATATAAAGCCGATACCGGTTAACCACGAACTTATTTGCCCGTGCATGGTGGATTTAAAAATAAGGCGCAGTAATTCCAGCGCGGATATGATCAGAAAAACCATAAAATAGTTAAAAATTTGCATACCGGGAAATGTAAGCGCCAGGCCTATGAATATTATGGCACCGGCAAGAAATAAATAAAATTGTTTGGGGATATGTTCATAGCTGTTGGTATATGCGGTTAACAATCCGAATAGAAGTGCTGTATTGATAGAAATAAAAACCGTATAGTTATACCATATGCTTTCGTAAAAATCTGTGGTGAACGGTAGCTGAAATATACCGAACGATAAACCGGCAAATCCGAGCATACAGAATGCATAATATATATTTTCTCTTGCTCGCGGATTGAAAAGAAAGAGCATGAAATGCAAAAAAGACAAAACAATGGGGATGATCGTGAAAATCATCTGATAAGTTGTAAAAAGGCGAATTTCCTGTGCGCGGCCCTCAATATGCTGATTCAGGTTAATGATGCGGCATAAAAATCCAGGGTTGCCGCCGATTTCATTAATATAATTGGCTGAATGATTGGAATAGCGAACTGCCAGTACTTGGCGGGTTTTGTTGGCAAATAAAAAGGGCTTTGGATTTTGATCTATTAAAGCGATTTCATCCTTTGAGTTTTTTGCTACCTGGCCAAAACGATAAACCAAATATCCGTTCAGATACACTTCGCTTGCTCCGGGCTGATTCATGGTTAAAGATAATGGGTGCTGCCATAAGGTAGAATCAATTTCCAAATGTAACCGAAACCAGCCGATACCCGGCCAATTCAACTTTTTATATGTATCCTCTAACATTCGGGAATCAATGCTAATCCATTTCTCATCAGCGAAATCCGGTTTAGCCCAATCGGCATCATCTCCGGGATGATATTTCCACCCATCATATAATTCAATCACACCCGCTTTATTTTGCAAACGCTTTTTGGAGAGCTTTGTTATTCCCTTTCTCCTGAACGTATCCCGCCAATCATATACGGAAATAGCAATCGTTGTATCCTTATTAATTTTCAATTTCTCATTAGCAAACTCCAGGCCTGTTGAATCAACCCTTTCTGTGTGCCAGCTTCCGCGCGTTATTTTATACTCAATGAGCGTACCCTGTTTGAACCGGATTGTCCTTTGCCAGGTGCCGTCCTTTTGTTTGTGCAGCGGCACCTCATTTGGATCCCAATTTCCAAGCTTGTCATGATCACCTGTGATAAAGACTTTTTCTCTTGGAGGGATGGTATCAGGGATAACTTTGATGATTAATCGATAGTTTGCCCCATGCAGACTTGCGGCAGCTATGGCTATCATTAATAAAGTACAAAAATGGATGATATTCGTTTTCACTTGTTGCAATTCCCTGTAGAGTGCACAAGCACAATTATTTTTTATAATAATTATAAACAGACATCAATATCTTTTAAAATCAGTGAAATATACAACAATTAAAAATTGTGTGAAAATAAAATCCATAAGTCATATCAATGATTGCAATAATTTGCATTTTTCGAAAATGTTTTGCCGATTGAGTCATAATTTTTCGTCTATCCATCAGTCGATAACCCACATAACTATAAAACCGGAAGCGGGACGTCGTGCACTTGGTTGCGACTTTTCACCATTACCCACCCGCATAATAAATTGCACCGGATCATCTAAATTCAGTTGGGTCCGGATCTGAGAAGACCAGGACTCTTCTTCCATTAACTGTGACATGGTATGATGTACAATATCCAATTCGGTCAACATGAGCCCAATACGCTGATACAATTTTCCGCACTCGAAAAGTGAATGGACGAAAGCATCCCTACTGGTCAGTACTAAAAATCCGGAACAATTGTCAACCTGTTCTTTCGCTGTATCAATAGTTTTATTGCAAATTGAATTTTTCATGGCTGTTTTGTGGCTGAAAAAATTATACCAAACCAATCGGGCCATCCAATTCACCCCCACTGCTTCGGGCCTAAATCCATCGCCAAGCTTTTTCGTCTTATCCTTTGAAAATCGAAGCCAATGGAATAATTCTTCTTGCCTCTGATCGTTAAATGTTTGCCGCCTTGATAGCTTCCGGAAAATTGGCTGAAATCCATTTTCCTTCCGTACTTTTCAGAAGAAAATACCTGATTTATTCAGAAGATATCGTTAACAATTTGTTGATCTGATCCGTTTTAACTTCCTTGGTTCAAAATTCGTCCGGGTGGTAGACCGGTGCTTAATCGACTCAATGGTTTTTTGTTTTTCTGAAATTTCTTTATTGAATTTAACTTTAAATATTCTCTATCTTTTAATGCTTCGTCAACAAGGCGTATTTCCCATTAAAACCGAACGACCGGGCCGCTAAAAAGATTGTTTTGGCGAAAGCTCATAGTGAAAGGAACCTTCCCCTGTCTGTTGGATCAACCTGCTTCAGCCATCGTCTTTTATGCGAATGGATAACCGACTCGGACTCCGATATAATTTTCACCAGCCATGGTTGTGTATTATGGCCGCTTGGTGAAAGTGCGGCGTACTTTAATATTTGCATCATTTCATTTGTAACATTAGTCATCATACGGTCTTCTTGATACGGGGCATATTTGCCTTTTGATTTTTGTAACGGATTGACCGAATATTACGATTTATTGCTATCATATTAATCTCAGTTGCAGATCGTTCGAAATTAAAATTCGACTTTATAGCTGATGGACGGCAGCACAATCACCATTTTGTCCCGGATCAAATCCTGTTCTTTGTAACTATAAACAGTACCATGATCATTGGGACTCCCGAGTATGTTTTTAACCTGAAGCGCCAGAATATGCGAGATACCGGGGTGGTTAATGCGGTATGTAACGGATATATCAAGGTACTGGTTGCCGCTCAGTGAATTCTCAAATGCGCGTGATTCATCATAAATAACCCTTTTTTCATCAATTGATGCGCTATACAAAACCGGACTGATCCGTTCGCCGCCCATGGCTGTGAATTTTGCATTCAGACCGAGAATATTATGAGAGTTGATAAATATTTCTTTACCGACAAGTGCATTGATGACATAATTGCGGTTGTATCGGCTGTTGCGTTCGACACCGTCGCCGCCTTTGTACTTTGAATCGAAAATCGATACAGTGAACAGATAGTAAAAGTTCTCACTCAGAAATTTTTCTAGAGTCAGATCAATTCCAATATTGGTGCCTGTTCCCGTGTTGACCAGCGGATCGTTAAAGTAGCGTTCATCTTTCAAATTAATAAATGAAAATGATCCATCCTCACGCACCGGCACATTTGTGAGATACTGATAATACGGTTCGATTTTCAATCGCAACTGATTTGTAATCTGGAAATCATATCCCAGTACAATATGATCCGCCTTTGTAAAATCCAGATGTTTGTTGAGCTGCTGTGTTCCCTCATCTGTTTGACGTTCGGCAAGATAATAACGCAAATCTTCCATTTGACTGTGACGACCGTAACCCAGACTCAGCATGTGTCGCGGTGCCGGATTCCAGCTCAGACCGGCGCGCGGTTCCCATGATGCGTTGTTATTCAGCATAAAGTGCTGGTAGTAGAGTCCGGCATTCAGTTTCAAATTGCTGGCAACATCAAACTGAAACTGTGAAAACATCTGCCAAAGCTGACTGCTGCCGTTCTCATTAACAAATGTTTGATAGGTTTCCGGCACATCATCGATTGTCGACTGAAGGTGCAGGTCATAAACCAGATGGTTTAATGTAATCCCGGACTTATTAAACAGTCTTGCGCTGAATTTATGGTTCAGCACTGATTTTACCGTCAGTTTGCTGTTATAGCTGTCAATGAATTCATTCTTTCTTAGTGTCCGATTATCGTCCAGCCGTTTTAGGTCGTATCTCATGTCTTTGCCGGTGAGCGCAAGGGTCGAGTTGAGAAATGTGGATTTGCCAAACAGGTATTTATGATTCAGCCCGGCCGCCCCGACTTTGATATCGGAATCATAGCGCAGCCGGTCCCATTCATGCTCCCATTTTGCGGTATCCGGTTCTTCCGTCTCCCTGGGAGAATCAATGCTGCCAATCCCCCACAATGAGAATGTACCTGCGTTTCGGGTCGGAATATTGAATTTAAAAGACAAATCCTGGTAATTGAGTTCCTGATCCACATTGATGATATTCAGATCAGTGAGCAATCCAATGGTCGAATAACGGTAATTTACCAGATAGGACGCATTGCTGTTTATCCCCATAGGGCCTTCAGCGCTCAAGTCCAGTCCCATGAATCCGGTCTGAACAGCCCATTCGCGCTCATCGCTGTTGCCGTTGCGCAGTTTCATATCAAATACACCGGACAGGGCATTGCCGTACTCTGCCGGAAAGGCGCCGGTGAAAAAATCCGAATTGTCCAGCATTTGATTGCTGAATATGGTGAACAGTCCGCCGCCCAATACATTGCCGTCGGGAAAATGATTCGGATTCGGAATGTCAATGCCTTCCAGACGCCAGAGCAGCCCTTTGGGTGCATTGCCACGTATTATGATCGCATTATCCTGGGCGTTGCCGTAGGTGACGCCGGCAAAATTAGATGCCAGTCGCGCCGGATCATTAAAGCCGCCCGCATAGCGGCGGGTTTCTTCTACCGAAAAAGAACGTGCACTGACCGCCGCCATATCATTCAGCGGTTTGTCTTTGGTAATGTCCGGCCGTACCACAATATCCTGACTCTGAATAATGTCCTCTTCCAGCTGAATATTCAAATCCACTGCCTTGCCCGATCCAACCAGTACTTCGTGAATAATGCGCGGTTTGTAACCCATATACATGACTTTGATCGTATAGCGCCCCACAGGAACATTCTCAATACGGAAGTATCCATCCTTATCCGTTGCAGCTCCCATATTCGTTCCGGTAATGACCACATTGGCGCCGACCAGGCCCGCCTCGGTCTGGTGATCCGTTATGCGCCCCTTTACTGTTTGTGTATACGAGTCTGCCATAGCTGTTGAAAACAATGTCAGCATGACGAGTGCAATGATAAATCGTATGTTCTGCATTTTGTTTCTCCTCCGTGTTGAATCATGTTTTATTCATTCCTCAAATTACCATAATGAAATGCATAAAATTATACATTTCAAACCGAGAAAGCGCTTTCACGACATAGCAAAAAGAATTCAAGAGCAATTGTGTGTATTCATCTGTCCATTACTATTTCCCGGAAGAAACCAGCGGCGCTCTTTTAATCCATTCGCTCGACTCAATCTGGTCCAATATAAAATGGGCAAGATCCTCCACATTAACGTTTGTTTTTAACAGTTTTTTTTCGTTTGCTGATACATGACC
>WJIP01000388.1 GCA_014730185.1 Caldithrix sp.
ATCTTATTAAATCTTCCGGGTTTTAATAATCCGGAAGATTTTTTTAAAAATAATCCTGTGGTTTAAACAGATGTTGCTTCGTCCTGTCCCACTTCCCATTTGAAATTCAATTAAGGCTCCCAAAAAATTTGCTATATGCTCCGCTTTTTTAAACAACCGTTGTTTAAAGACAATACCATTTTCCGATCCCTAACTACAATTGTATAGCCATCCAGAATCTCTATATATCATCAATGTACTTTATGATTATAAGTTAAAGATTTAATATCATGTTTCGATAATATCTTTAAACTTGATATGTTAGTAAAACATGTATTGAAACATGAAAGGGCGCACATTGATAAAAGACAACCGATTCCGATACCTTCTATGTTTTGTTATTGCTCTATTTTTCTTGAATAGCGCTTTAGCCCAAATGGCCCAGCCACGAAAACATAGTGTTAATGTCTACGTGAATCAGCAGGACAATGAAGTTTACTGGCCTATGGATATGCCGATCTGGGTGCGGTTAGCTACTTCACCGGAAGAAAACGCCTCTTCGTTTTTGTTGAAAGACGTTACCCACTCCAAAACGATCGATAAAGAAAAATACATGCAGGAAGGTATTAAACTCGAAGTTACCGGCCGGCAATTTATTCGATGGTATAATTATGTTACTAAAGACACGGTTATGCTTCGATTTTATGCCGATGGCAATCCCCCGGTTTCAGAATTATCTTTACTGGATGCTCCAAACTTTAAATCTGATAATAAAGTGTTTTTCGGAAAGGAGCTAAGCGCTGAAATTCATTCCGAAGATCGCTATTCGGGCGTTAAAACAATTTTTTACTCAATAAACGGAAACACTTTTACGCCTTATGATCAAGCAATCCATTTAAAAAATGAAAAAACGTATCATTTAAGATATTACGCAGTCGATCATGTGGGCTACGCCGAATCACCGAAATCAAGAGAATTTACGGTTGATATATCAGCCCCAACTACTTCTTTAGAAAAAACGAATAATTACAAAAACAACATTTTGTCTTCCGCAACCAAGCTAAAACTTAGCAGCAAAGATGCTGTTTCCGGGGTGGAAGGTATTTATTACAAACTGAATGATCAGCAGTCCTTTCAAACGTATAATCGAAACGGTGTGACGATAGATCAATTAAAAGATGGTAAACATCAATTGTATTATTATGCGGTTGATCGGGTGAATAATAAAGAAGATAACCACAGCTATGCTTTTTATCTGGACAAAATAGGCCCGCAAGTAGAATACGCAATCGAAGGCGATTTGTTTACGCCTAAAAACGGCGCCGAATTTGTCTCCCCAAGATCCAAAATTGCTCTCTCCGCTACAGATAATCAGGTGGGCGTTAAACAAATTGAATTTAAAATGGGTGATAATGCATTTAGCCTTTATAACAAACCGTTTGCCGGCAAACCAAAGGTTAATCGTTTTGATGTATTCTATCGGGCGTACGATCTGCTCAATAATTCCAGTAACACAGAAAAAGTGACCCTGCGGATGGACAGGGAGCCGCCAAACACCGCTTACCGATTTAACGGACCTCATTATCAACACGGGGAAGTTGCATGGCTGAAATCCTCTACCCAAATCTTACTCGAAGCCGAAGATGATGCTTCCGGAGTCCAGGAAATTAAATACCAAACCGATCAGGGAACCAAGCTCACGTATAACGAACCGATTCAAATTAAGGAAGAAGGGCGCCATATGTTTAATTATTGGAGCCTGGATAATGTTAATAATAAAGAGGCGTTAAAAACCAACTTATTTATTATTGATGATGCTTCCCCTAAAATAAAGGCGACCTTTAGCGTTGTGCCTTTCGACTCTGTGATGCGAGACGGAAAACAAGTTTATAAATACCGCAAATTCACATCGTTCTTTTTGGTTGCTGTTGATAATTCTTCCGGAATTGACGGGATTTGGTATTCCAAAAACGGCGCCGAGGAAAAGGCGTTTGGTCAGGCTTTGTTTTTTAAAGAAGCAGGCGATTATAAAATAAATGTACGAACAAAAGATCATCTTGGTAATGAAGCCAAACGCAAATTCAGATTTATTATTAGTGATGAATAACTTGAAATTCATTCTAAATGCGACATTATGGCGGCTATGGCCACAAAGAGTTTTGATTATCATTTTGCTTCTCTTTTTATTTTTCGGAAATGGGGCGTATAGCCAGGATAGCAGTCGCTCAACTGGTCCGTCAGAATCGCGGAACTATTTTTATAGGGATGCTCAGGGAAGACTTATTGTTGCCGGGCATCTACCTTTATTTTTCTTTGCTTCGAACGAACCTTCGGCGCATGGGGCCCGCTTTATTCAGGATTCTATTAAACAACCAAGCATCCACCTTAAAGAAGGACGTAACATATTCAAAAATATAACGGCCGGGTCTGCTTCGGGAAACAGGCCTGTTAAAAACGCCCAATTCGAAATTTGGGCCGACGGGCAATCGCCGCAGACCAAGCCGGCATTGAGCGGCGCTCCCCGGTTTAAAAA
>WJIP01000389.1 GCA_014730185.1 Caldithrix sp.
CTATCAGTCTGCGTGAAAATATGGTTTAGCGTTCGGAATTAATCATCTTAACTCGAAATTTATTGAATCATTAACCTTAGAATCAGAATCTCGGTCTAATCAAACCGGATTAATTGCCGAATATTCGTTACAGAATTAACCAGGGGTCGCGTTGCATGAATTTAGAAAGACTAACCCAAAAAGAATTGGTCAATAAATGTAAATCGTTGCAAAGGGAAAACGAAACGCTGAAATCCGATCAACAAAATATTCGCGCCTGCAAAGTCATTGAGCATTTACCCGATGCGATCCTTATCGAATCCACAGATCGTGTCATTTTGCAGGTTAACCAAAAGTTTTGTGAATTGTTTGATATCGATACACCTTCTTCCGAATTTAAAAACCGGGACTCGCACAAGGCTGCCAAAGAAGCCAGCTATCTCTTTGAAGACAGTGCCGGCTTTATCAAGCGCATTGATGCCATTTTGGCCCGGGGCAAACCGGTCTATAATGAAGAACTGGAGTTAAAAGACGGAAGGGTATTTGAACGTGATTACGTGCCCTTTAATGTGGACAATGATCAATTCGAGCATATCTGGCATTACAGGGATATCACCGGGCGAAAAAGGACAGAAGCCTTAATCCGTAAAAGCGAAGAGCGCTTTCAGAATATTTTTGAGGCTACAATTAATGTACCGGTTCAGGGATACGACCGCAATCGGCGAGTCATTTACTGGAATCCGGCCAGTGAGAAGACTTATGGGTATTCCAAACAGGAAGCTCTGGGCAAAAAACTGGAAGACTTAATCATTCCTCAAGCTATGCAACAGACGGTTGTGAACGGGATTGAACGATGGTTGCATGAAGGTATACCAGTTCCTCCTGAAGAAATGTTACTCAAACACAAGGACGGATCGGATGTGCCGGTCTACTCCAGCCATGTTATGATTACCAACACCAGCGGTCAGAAAGAGATTTTTTGCATCGATGTGGATATGAGCGCAATCCAACAGGCCGAACAACAGCTGGCCGATAGTGAGGCCAAATACCGAACCCTGGTGGAACAGTCCCTGCAGGGTATGATTATTGCTCAGAATAATCCCCTGCGCATTACCTTTGCCAGTAAACCCATGGAAGCAATTGGCGGTTATTCCGTGGAAGAGCTGGAAACATTTACCCCTGAACAACTAACGGAATTAATCCATCCGGAAGATCGGGCGGAGTTTTTGAGAAATTTCGAAAGACGGCTAAACGGTCAGGATTTTTCACCCATCCAGGAATATCGCATTATCCATAAGAGTGGCCGCTCCCGCTGGTTCGAACTGTACAGTACAAAGATTGATTTGCAGGACGGTCCGGCCATTCAGGCCACGTTTGTGGATATAACCCGAAGAAAGGAAGCAGAGAATGCCCTGCATGAAAGTGAAGAGCGCTATCGCACTTTAGTTGAAGATTCCCCCCTAGCCATCGTGGTGCATGGTAAAGGTAAAATTCTTTATATCAATCCCGCGGCCTTAAAACTTATCGGTGCCCGATCCGCCGAAGATTTGCTGGGCCAATCGGTGATGGATTTTGTGCATTCGGATTATCGGGATCTGGCCAAAGAGCGGGTGCATAAAATTTATAACAATGAGACCGATGCGCCTCCCATGGAGGAAAAATTTGTGCGCCTTGATGGCCAGGCTATTGATGTGGAAGTGACCGGGAGAATCATTCAATATCAAGGCCAACCGGCATCACAAATCATTATACAGGACATCACCAACCGCAAAGAAACCGAACAGAGATATCACCATCTTATTAAATACTCCGGTGATGCCATCTATTTGTTGTATAACCGCCGGTTTGAAGTCATCAATGATAAATTCACGGAATTGTTTGGAATGACGCTTGAAGATGTCAGCCGCGCCGATTTCGACTTTATGCAACTGGTAGCCCCCAAAAGCCGGCCCATGGTAGAAGAACGCATTAAAAAACAGCGTCAGAAACAAAACCTGGATCCGAAGTACGAATTTACCGCTCTTAATGCCAAAGGGGAAGAAATTGAGGTGGAAGCCGCTGTGACCTATATACAATATAAAGAAGGTATTGCTACTCAGGGTATTATCAGAGATGTCACCGAACGGAAACGCCTGGAAGCACGCCTGCGTCAGGCCCAAAAAATGGAAGCAGTCGGCCAGTTAGCCGGAGGCGTGGCCCACGATTTTAACAACCTGCTGACCATTATCAACGGATATTGTGATTTACTGGCCTTGAAAGCATTGCCCCATGAAATAAAAAACCCCCTCAATCAAATTCAGAATGCCGGACAGCGGGCTACCCGTTTAACCGGTCAATTGCTGGCCTTCAGCCGTAAACAGATTATGCAGCCCGAGTTCATTAATCTTAACGAATTGATCGCCAATCATTTGAAAATGCTGGGCCGGTTACTCGGAGAGGATATTGAAATAGCTACCTTATTAGAGCCGGACCTTGAAACCATTTATGCCGATCCCGGACAGGTAGAGCAGATCCTGATGAATATTACCATCAATGCCCGCGATGCCATGCCCAGCGGCGGTAAACTCACCATTAAAACCGAACAAGTGATGTTCGAAACAGATCATCCATCCGATCGACCGGAAATTAAATCGGGACAATATGTATTACTGTGCATTGCGGATAACGGTATCGGTATGGATGAAGCCACCAGTAAACGTATTTTTGAACCCTTTTTTACCACTAAAAGCCGCGATAAAGGCACCGGCCTGGGGTTGGCCACGGTTTACGGCATCGTGAAGCAAAATGACGGATACATTTATGTGAACAGCGCTCCGCAAAAAGGCACAAAGGTTGATATTTTTATCCCGGCCGGGCAGGTACAAGACAACCCCAAACCCCGTAAAAAGGAAAAGGCCACCGCACTGCAGGGCAGAGAAACCATTCTACTGGCGGAAGATGATGCTGGTGTGCGGGATTTTACACAATCCATTCTGAATAATTATGGCTATACGGTCTTAAGCGCGGCCAATGGAGAAGAAGCCCTGCGCCTTTATGACCAGCATGGGGATAAAATCGATCTGCTATTGACGGATGTGGTCATGCCCCTGATGAACGGTAAAGAACTGGCCGACCGCCTGCTGCAAAAAAATAAAACTTTAAAGATTTTGTTCTTCTCCGGATATACCAATGGCGCCGTACCGGAAGAAGACCTGCTGCAGCAGGGACACGGTTTTATCCAAAAACCTTATTCCCATGGCCAACTGGCAAAGAAAATCCGGCGGATTCTGGATGAAGAGACTGAATAGAAACTTGCTGTAAGACGGTTCAATCGTTTTTTAATGTCTCTTATAAGATTTTTTAGCCAATTTTATATTTTTTTATTGCTTTTTTGTTTGTGGTTTTTTATATAACATCTATTATCATGGTTCCTTATTGCCGATATTTGGAAATGGTATAAAATTTTAAACCGCAAACTTTACGTTGTAAATGCGCATTCAGTTAAAATTTAAGGCATTGACCGTGCCTTTTATCCTGAGTTACAATTATCAGCCGCATGTCCAGGCTTTCATCTATAAAGCCATTGCTCATGCCGAACAAAAATATGCGGCCAAATTGCATGACCTCGGTTATTGGCATCCCCGAGACGGTAAGCGTTATAAATTGTTCGTCTTTTCCGATTTACTGCTGGGCAAACGCCAGCCTGTAAAAGACGGCTTGAAAGTTTATAACGCCCACATAACTTTACTGATCAGCAGCGCCATGCCGTTATTTTTGGAAGCGCTTGTCAACGGTGTTTTTCATAGTCACCATATTACATTGGGCAAAAATCATTTTATTATGGATCAATTTGAAACCCTGCCCGAACCCGCATTCCGATCCGAAATGCAATTCACTTGTTTATCGCCCCTTACTTTGAGCACACAAATACAGGAAAATGGCCGCCTGAAACTCCATTATATCCGCCCGCAGGAAACCCGGTCTTTTGAACGCGTGATGCATGAAAACCTGGCCAACAAGTACCGCAGAATACACGGCAAAGAACCGCCGGACGGTCCGTTCCGGTTTGATTTTGATAAACGGTATATCGACCGCAAAAAAGGACGTATTTCACGATTGACCTACATTCATAAAGACACGCCGCAGGAAACGGCTATCAAAGGTTTTATGGCCCCGTTTACGGTGCAGGCCCATCCAGATTTGATTAAAGTCGGCTATGAGGCAGGCTTCGGCGGGCGAAACAGTTTGGGCTTCGGTATGGTGGATATAGTGCGAGGGAAGATTGACCACGAAACACACGAATGACACGAAAGGGTAAGATGGATTTAATCCTTGGAAATAAGAAATGGAATTTGCAATGAGGAGGGTGTAATAGAATGATAAGAGAAATAGTAACATTTATGCAATCTGTTGGAACTGAGCATTTCAAGGAAATAATGCCAGAAGGGATTCATATAATATTAAAAATAGATGAAAGTGGAAAACTTGTAAGTAAAGATTATGAATATTATAAACGA
>WJIP01000039.1 GCA_014730185.1 Caldithrix sp.
ATATTTATTTTTCTTAAAACGAGCCAGCCGTTTTTCCATGATTTTTTCCCGCTCATCGATATGGTTCACCGGAGCGAAACTGCCGGGCAGAAGCAGCACTTTTATCAGCGGAATGATCACGAAATAGATGAATACGACGCCCATAAAGATTAAAAAGGCATAGCCCAAATAGGCATCGATGCCTCTTAGATCGCTGTAAAGCGATATGAACTCTCGGATGATAATAATGGTAAGGGCGATGCTTAAAAAGAAAATTATTTTACGAAATAAATACATAAACCACCTTGTAACTTTGCCATGAACGGGATGCCGATAAACAATGATCGACATGCCACACTCCGATAAGCTATTTAATCAGTACCATCTTCCTGGTTTTTTGCCGGTCCCCCATATCCATTTGATACAGATAAAGTCCACTGCCCACCGGCCGACCGTTTAAATCCCGTCCCTGCCACTTAATTTCCTGATTGACGTCATTGCCCTCAGCCGGAAGACGTTTTATCAGCGTGCCGTCAACGCCGTATATATTGAGTTGAAACGGTTGAAAGGAATGCAATTGCACAGGAATAGTGGTCTGCCGGTTGAAGGGATTGGGATAGTTCTGTCCCAATTGATATGTATCAGGTTGGTTGCCGTCCGACCCCATGCCTCCGGTACTTATTTTTTCAACAATAAGTTGATTTAAGTTAAAGCCTTCGTTTAAAACTTTTAAAGTTATTGTATGGGATCCGCTGCCCATGGTAAAGGTGTCCGGCACATCAACGGTTTGCCATTGGTACCACCCGCCGGTTGAAGGTAATGTTTTGCTCAAAATGATTTCATCGTCAACTGAAAGTCTAATGGTTCCCCGGGCATCGGGACTGGCATAACGAATGGAGGTTGTATACGCCGCCTGTTCCGGATTGAACACGGTATAACGCAACCATTCATCAGCTTCGATCCAGCCCACACTGTATGGTGCGCCCTGATCATCGTCGCTCAATTCAATATCCACGCCGTCATTACGATAGCGGAATCCCCTGTTCCAAGGTTGATCTTTATCGTAGCGGGTTTTGATATAATCGGCGTCTTCATAAGCAACGCCGTTTGTTCCCAAATCGTAATCCACAGCATTGAGCGTGCAGGGCAGAATATGCTGTTGTACCGGTTGGGATGTCGTTCCAAATTCATTATCAAACAAGGCTTTGAGCACGCCGGGACGGCGAATACAGTTGGAAATCTTCAGGTTCTGGGTCATGGCCAGTAACGTGCTTAAGGCAAAGGATTGCGAGGGTTTGGCCGCCTGTCCGTTCCAGTAATCGATCAGTTTCTGATACCCCGCCGGCATTTCGGCCGACAAAGGACTGGTGATGGTTTGCAGTTTCTTGTGCGTCCACCAGCACCATCCGATATCGTTGTCCTCCAGCAATTGTACGGTTTGATAAAACCAGGGATTGGAATTTTCACCGGCCTCCCCCATCCATAAGGGTATGCGATATTTCTTGCGGATTTCCAGCATATATTGAATGGAAGACAGAGTGGGTTCATTCCAGTATTTGTGAAAACTGTAAACCAGATTGGTGGCCCAGGGCGGGGTCAGATCCGTAAAATCGGTGGCGTAAATATTTCCTTCCACAAAAATAATATGGTGGGGATCGATGGCCCGGATAGCGCTGGTTAAGCGCATATATAAACGGCGTAAATCTTTGTTCGTGTACCCTTCCGGCAACACCGGTTCGTTCAGCAGATCATAACCGGCGATGACCGGTTCATCCACGTATCGCCGGGCAATTTCTTCCCAGATAGCCACCGTCAGGTCCTGATTGGCTTCTTCCGTCCACAGACGGGCTACTTCGCCGTCGCTGTCGCTGATATTGCCATCATTTTGACCACCGGGTGCGCAATGCATATCCAGAATAACATACATATCGTTATCCCGACACCATTCGATCAGGGAATCGGTAAGGGTAAAGCCGGTTTCAATGAATTGCTGTTGTTCCTCATCGTAGAATAAGCGGTAATGGAAAGGCAGACGGATAGAGTTTAAGCCCCAGGCAGCAATGGAATCGATATCCTGCCGGTTCACATAGTGCTTGCGGTACTCATCGTAAAACAGATCGGTATTCTCGGCGCCCACCACATCCATAATTTTCTGGCGAATATCGGTAGGTGAACCGAAGCCGGGCGTATGCAGCATGTACCCTTCCGGTACCAGCCAGCCGCCCAGACCCACACCCCTTAAAAAGACCGGCGTCTCAGTGGAATCCACAATCTGTTGTCCTTTGCATTGCAGAACAGATAAGGGATAGGCCGTGGCCTGCAATACGAATACCAGGATGATGAAAAAAGCGCTGATCAAGTGCCTTGGCATTTCATTTTCCTCTTATTTAATAATGACCGCTTTGCGTGATTTTACCAACTGACCGTCCGTCAAGAGCGTTACGAAATAGACGCCGGAACCGAGGTTATCGGCCCTGATACTCCGGTTATAGCTTCCAGCGGCGTGTTGTTGATGCACCAGGGTTTTTATCAGGCGCCCTACCGTATCATACATGGCGATTTTAACCTTGGACGGTCGGGGCAGATGGTATTGAACGGTGGTCAGGGGATTAAACGGATTGGGATAAAGGTGCATTTCAGGATTTTGCGGTAAGTGTAATGATGACCGATCGATGGCGGTGGCCGAACGTTGGATTTTTATGCCGGAAAGCACCGTCGTTCCGCTTTGGGCTTCAAAATATAAATCCAGGCTTTGGTCCGTGATATTCAGCTCGGTTAAACGCCGTTCACAGGCGGTAAACGAACCGCAGGCCTCGAATATATCCAGGTCATCAATGAGCAAACGCCCTTCTCCGTACACATCCATCACACGCTGACCGTTACCGGTAAATTCGGTCTCGGCAAACATTAACGTGACATCATAGCGATCATTGGGTAATTTTATCTGATAATGGTTCAGTTGCCGGCGCTCCGAGCGGTAAATGACATCCTCGTCTGTGTTATCAAAGGTAATGCTCTGTCCGTGGGATACCGTCTGGCCTCCGCTGTAGCCATAAGCCGTCGTTGCATTCCACTCTTCATCGGCGGCATAGCTATCCTGCTCTGGACCGGCCACGTTCACATGGAACGGCATAAACGGTGTATTACCCACATTTAACTGTTGCAGAGTCATGGTATGTTGCTGCTTATCCTGAACCTTCTGCACAACCAGATTATACAACACGCCTTCTTTGCGCCCTTCTACCGTAAAACGGACCGTTTGATCGTTATTGAGTAATTGCAGGTTCTGCAGATCACCAAACGCCGGCATGATGTAATGCTCCGGATTCAGGGCGCTTTGCCGGTCCAGGGGCTCGGAGAAGTGGATTTCCACCGCGTTATTGTAGAACCAGGCCGAAGTGACATAAGGGGCATCCACATCTTCATCGACGACCGGACCATCATCGTAACCCAGATCTTCCGGCATGGTCAGACACAACACCATATAACCGTCTTGGAAGACCACATTATCATGCACAAACTGGCTGTTGTTGCCATCCCAGGTATGGGTGGCCTTGGCCCAGCGGGACTGATCCCAGTCATCCAGATCATCCCGCCATTGCAGGGTGAAACGGTCGTCGGCCTGCGGGGTGTAGCTGTAGTATTGAATCCAATCGTAGAAGGCAAACGCGGGTAAATCACCGGCGTCAAACGTTCCCACCCAATCGGGATAATTGGGTTGCCAGATATTCATCATCAGTTTTTGCCGTCGATTGAGGGTTTGAATATGGTCGCCGGTTTGCCGGTACACCTCCACACTATCCACATACCAGGCCACATAATCCGGCGTCCATTCCATGGCATACACGTGAAACGCCTGGTGCGGATTAAAGCGGGTTTCAAAATCGTGTACATGATTGGTTTGACCGGGCGTGATGGTATTAAACTGCACTTGTCCGCTGTGCAGGCCGAGAATCTCGATATCGATTTCGTTCCAGTCCTGCAGATCCGATATTTCATGATAGGTAAAAAATGAGGACAACATCCCGCTGACCTGAGCGGATTTCATACGGACTTCAAAGCGACCGTACAGAAAAGTATCCTTGGTGCGGTATTCGGCGCCGCGGTAGGGTTTGGCGTTAACCGCACCACATCCGATGAATAAACCGATGAGCACATTTATAATGATAAAACGATTCATACCGATTCCTGTTTTTGATGGATGGTCGTGTTAAACTTTTTTTTAATCCATTGCCTAATGGCTACGATGGTTGTTGTTGCCCCCCCCTGTTTCCCCCCTGTACAGGGGGGACTATGGGGGGGTCAGTTTGTTTAATAGCTATTGCCAAATTTTGAGTCAATTATCAATAGCCTTTTGGCCATTTGTGATCTCTATTTAAACCTTGAGCCACACTCAACACCGTGGACATGTCTGATTTCATCGCTATTCATCGTTGTCCAGAATAACCGTAAATGATCAAGGCACCGGTTGTTGTTTAGACCCCCCTCTTTCCCCCCTGTACAGGGGGGATTAAGGGGGGGGGGTATATTTTAATGAATACCCGCCACCCGTTTACGGTTGCTTACCAAACACACGCACATAATCGATATGCATTTCCGCGGGGAAAATGGTATCATCCACGCCCTGAGCGCCGCCCCAGTTGCCACCCACGGCAATATTGATCAGTAAATGAAACGGACGGTCAAAAGGCCACTGCTGCCACTGATCGGACGGTTTGGCGTAACGGAAATACAGCGAATCATCCAGCCAAAAATCCAGCCGGTCGGGATACCAATCCAGGGCATACACATGAAAAGTATCTTCCACATCCCTGCGGGTGATCTCCCCGGTTTTGTTGGTACCCAGAATGTGATTAAAGTCGTGGCAATGGATGGAACCGTAAATTTTATGCGGTTCATAACCCACATGCTCCATAATATCGATTTCACCGTTATCCGGCCAGCCGCCGTCGCCGTAGTTCCATTCATCGGGCAACATCCAGATGGCCGGCCAGGTGCCCTTGCCGGACGGCAATTTAGCTTTCACTTCAATCCGGCTGTAAACCCAGCCCTTTTTGGAATTAAGGCGGGCAGAGGTGTACTGCCGATCTTTATAAGATTCTTTAACCGCCTTGATTTTAAGCAGGCCGCTGTCGACATACGCATTGTTTTCCCGGTTGGTATAGTACTGCAATTCGTTGTTGCCCCAGCCGTGGCCGCCCGTTTCATGCACCCATTTACTGGTATCGAGTTGTTTACCATTAAACTCATCATGCCACAAAAGTTCCCAGCCGGCAGGGGCATCGATGGTGCTGTTCCCTTCCTGAGCACTCTTATCGGTGGACGATTGGCAGCCGAATAATCCTAACATCATGAACAACAATAAGAGCAACGGCAAAAACCATGGGCCAGAGGATGTAGTCTTCATTTTTCATAGACTCCTTTTTTATTGAATTGGAAAGGCGGTAAACCATACGGAACAATCGAATGGGGTTGCGATGGGCCGTCCGCACACCAGCTCATGTACGGCGGATTTCTCATTGAATGTTATTTTTCGCTTATTAGGGAAACGGTTCGACTTCATTTCAAGATGGGAAAACAATCGCATGAAATCCACGCCTTTGACATCGGTTGAACGGATACATTGGACAGATAATGATCAACTTCTGTGCCATATGACGGCATGGACATTGCAAGCGCTTCCCGAGCCTGGTCAATCCGAAAAAATTATTAAAACGATAAAGGGTATTATTATTTTAATAATCTATGCCCGGCGGGCACGCCAGCATGGTGAGTGGTAAGGCAGGCTTATTTCAGTCCCAGCTCCTTGCACATGCGGTAATAATTGGGCGGGGCCAGTCCCAGACGCCTGGCGGCTTCGGCGTCGGATTGGGTTTTATCGCGGACGAATTTAAAATAATCCCGTTTAAGATTTTTCTCCATGTCCCGCCAGGACACGATGTGGGCTTCATCCCAGAATACCCGGCTGTTCAGATGGCCGGCGGCCTGATAGCCGTCGCGGATACCCAGGGCGTTGCGGATATCCTCTTCATCGATTACCTCTTCGCCCAGCATCAGCAAGCGCTGGATGACATTCTGCAACTGGCGCACATTGCCTTTCCACTCAAAATTCTGTAAAACCCGCACGGCCTGTTCCGTAATTTCCGGCGCTTCCACGGCGTATTTAGCGGAAAAGGTTTTCAGAAAATGATCGATCAGCAAAGGGATATCCTCTTTGCGTTCCCGCAAACCCGGCACATGAAGGGTCACCACATTCAGGCGATAGAATAAATCTTCCCTGAATTTTTTCTGCCGCACCCGTTCCCGCAGGTCCTTATTAGTGGCGGCAATAATGCGCACATTCACGTTTATTTTGGAGGTGCGCCCGATTTTATCAATTTCTCCTTCCTGCAAAACGCGCAGCAGTTTAACCTGTGCCGAAGACGGCAGTTCGGCAATCTCATCCAGAAAAACCGTACCATGGTCGGCAATTTCGAAGAGACCGGCTTTTTCCCGGCCGGCGCCGGTGAAGGCGCCTTTTTCATACCCGAACAATTCGCTTTCAATAAGCTCCTGGGGCAGGCTGCCGCTGTTGATGGGCACAAACTTTTCACTTTTACGATCGCTGCGATAGTGCAGATGGGTAGCCACCAGTTCCTTGCCCGTCCCCGACTCTCCGGTGATGAGTACGGTTGTATCGTGTCCGGCAATGCGTTCGATTTGCGATCGTAAGGTTTCGATGGCAGCCGAGCGGCCCACAATAACTTTGCTTTGCAGAATTTCTTCGATGGTACGATCCAGTTTTTTCAGCGAACGCCGTTTTTCCCGTTCCAGGGTGCGTTTTTCATAGGCGTTAAGGATGGATAAAATAAAATCCGTGGGTTGATAAATGTAATCTTCGATATCGCCGGGATATTTGGTGCAGTACCACATGGCCCCGGCGGTCATCAAACGATTGGCAAAATCATAATCCGTAATATTCACCGTCATTTTGGTAATGACAATGATCTGCAGAGTGTCATCGATGGCTTTGATGCGCCGGATGAGCTGTTCACCGGACACGCCGCCCACGATCTGGTAATCCATTATGATCACATCATAAGCGCCGGGCCTTTTTTGCAGCAAATCCAGCGCCGCCTGACCGTCGGCCACCACATCTTTGATGATCAGGCGCTGGCGGAACGGTTCCAGGGTCTTGCGTACCCGCTGCACATCGTAGTCTTCATCTTCGATTAACAGAATATGTATGTTGTGCTCGATCATGCCTTCACCTGTATGGCTTATGAATTAATTTTGAGCGGAGCCGGCCCGCCGTTTAACATAATATTCACAATTTACAAAAAACGCCATCCATAAGAAAACCGTATTTTGGAAGAGGGTTATTGGCGAGTGCAGGTGGTGAGTTCATTATTTTGGTATGAGATAAGGAAGACGGCTGTAAGCGTCACAAGTGAGACGATGAAGATTGGTTTCATATCCTTTTGCTTATCTATTGTAGAAGTTGTTGTTCAACAGACCGAGGGGCGGGCTTTAACGAATCCTATGTGTCCGCTGTATTGACTGGTTGTATACCAAATTTAATTTTTTATAACGTTTTGCCTTAATATTGCTGAATTTCACATCCGGATCATTTGGGCATATAACGCATGGCAATAACCTGTGGGCTGTAAATCGTTCTGGATACCTTTTTCATCATAAAACAAGGCATAACAAATTCTTGCTATACCTTGTTTTATTGCTATTATGCAGGCACTAAGGTTAAAAATTATTTAATTATGTTCTTACAAGGTATTGATTCCGAATTTCCGACACCATCAAATTTTGTATTTTGAAATGCATTGCCGGCATAGTCTTGTTGAAACGTTACGAGATTCCAAAGTGTACATGAACCATCGCTATTTTTTACGGCAATTGCAGCTCTTATATATCTATGTAAAATGATGCCGGTAACCGGATTCCTGCGGATCATCCAATCGGGATCAATAATAACGATTTTCAAAACTTCACCTTTAATCCTGTCTTTGTAAGTTTGCGAATTTTTAAAAGCCTCCAACATTTCTGATTCAAGCTTCTTGTCCGAACGTTTAGATTCAGGCATTACGGTTTTTTTGGTCTTTATAGTGGAAGCGGCCTCGTTTATTGCCTCTGAAATATTCTGATATAAAGTAAAATCATCTCCTTGTATAATGAATTTACCTTCAGCCACAACATTGTAATTAGACTTTACTTTTACGATAATTTCATGTTCACCGGGATTTAATTTTGCGAAT
>WJIP01000390.1 GCA_014730185.1 Caldithrix sp.
AACAAACGTATTTATTTCGGTGGTGATTCAGGCTATTTCCAGGGTTATAAAAGGATTGGTGAACGATTAGGCCCATTTGATATAACCGCCTTACCCATTGGTGCCTACAAACCCAGATGGTTTATGGGACCGGTGCATCTGAGCCCGGGAGAGGCATTAAAAGCATTTGAAGATTTGAAAGGGCAAAAATTTATTCCCATACATTGGGGAACCTTTGAATTGGCCGATGAACCGCTGGATGATCCACCCCGGGTTCTGCGCCGAGAGATGGCAAAAAGAAATTTACCAGAAGACCGGATCTGGATTCTGAAGCATGGACAAACCAGATTTATGAGCGATCATGAGCTCATTTCAGCAGATTCATCCGAATATTCCAAGAAACGAGGTCAAAACCGCCAAGTAAATGAGTAATCCGAATACGTCATTGGTGGTAGCTATAAAGGGGGCGGTGGCAAGCGCCGGATCGATATTTAATTTTTTGAAGATTAACGGAATGGCGGTCCCCATAATGGCAGCGGCATTAATAACCATAAACATGGTCAGCGATAAAATAGCCGCGAATAACACTCCCTGCCAAAAGTAGATAACCCCGAAAACCAAAGTCGCAAAGAAGATACTGGTGAGTAAAGAGATACGAAACTCACGAATTAGTCGGTATCGCGTGTCACTCAAAAATATGTCGCCCGTGGCTAATCCCCTAACTACAATAACACTGGCCTGCTGACCGGTCGATCCGCCCATGGCCATAATCAATGGGAAGAAAAAAGCTGAAGCAATAAAACGTTCGAGTGTGGCATCAAAGGCTTCCAGAATAAATGCAGCTAAAATATTACCGAAAAACGAAACCAGCAACCAGGGAATGCGGGCTTTGGATACAATGAATGAGGATTCTTCCAAAATTTCTTCATCGGGGGCTCCGGCCACATAGGAAAGGTCCTCCGCCCCTTCTTCTTCCATAACATCAATGATATCGTCGATGGTAATGCGCCCCACCGGTCGGTTTTGCAAATCAACGACCGCCAGACTGACAAGATCATATTTGCGGAACATGTTGGCGACCTCTTCCTGATCGATATCCACGGCTACGGAATGTACATCAACCTCCATAATTTCACGCAAGGTAACGTATCCTTTAGCCAGTACTAAATCGGTAAGTGAAACGGAACCCAGTAACTTACCGTGATCGTCCACCACAAAAATGTTATACACTTCCTCGGAATCATCCCGCATTTCTCTGATTTTTTCGATCGTCTCATTGACAGTGGCGGTTGTCGGCATAGCGATAAATTCCAGAGCCATGATGCCGCCGGCCGTGTCTTCCTCATGGGTAAGAAGCTGTATAACTTCGCGGGAATCTTTTTTGGGCATCTGTTTGAGGACTTTATCGGCGACTTCCTCATTTAGATTCGCCACAAAATCGGCAGCATCATCGGATTCCATAAAATCGACCAGTTCGGATATTTTCTGTTCGTCGGAATCCTCAAGCACCTGTTCAACGATAGGGGTATCGAGCTCAGTGAGCACCTGGCTGGCCAGTTCCGTCGGCAGCAGTCCGAACAAATAGACGCGCTCCTCTTTCCTGAGGTGATTAAGCACTTCTTCGATATCGGCAGGGTGCATATCCAGTAAAATGTTTAGCAACGCACCCCGACTATCGTTTTCAATTAGAGTTTCGATGTCCGGAAGTATGGAATCTAATTCAATGGTTGCCATGTTTATCAATGGTTTTTGAGTTTATTTCATTGGCCAGTATTTTAAATTGCTCCGGTGATAATTGCTCGGGTCTTTGATCAAGATCAACCGCTCCAAGCGAATATACAATACTTTTATCAAAATTTCTAATCAAAGCATTTTTAAGCATTTTACGTCTGTAATTAAATGCCATACGCACAACGCGCCGGAATAATTCCTCATTATCAATATTTTGGGGTTGTCTAAAAAAACGCATTTTGAGAACAGCAGAATCCACTTGAGGCCTGGGGTGAAAATGATCTTTGGAAACCGTAAAAAGATAATTAATTTCACTGTAGGTCTGGGCGATCACAGACAATATACCGTATTCTTTGTTACCACAATTGGATACGAGCCGGTTGGCCACTTCCCGCTGGGTCATAATAACGGCACAATCTACTAATGAATAATGATCGATCAGTTTAAAAAAAATTGGTGAAGTAATGTGGTAGGGAATGTTGCCAATTATTTTCAGTCGCTTTCTCGATTGTCCATCAACAAATTCGTTGAGCTGAATATTCAGAAAGTCATCGCGTATCAGATGGACAGAAGGAGCGAAGCGACTACTAAGTTCGCTGTGCCAACGTTCATCAATTTCAATAGCTATAAATTGTGCCGGTTGGTACTTTAATATTTGTTCGGATAAAATACCTTTTCCGGGTCCAATTTCGATGATACTGTCGGTCTTACGGATTTCAAGAGACTCGACGATACGCCGGGCGAAATGTTGACTCTGCAGAAAATTTTGACTGAAATGCTTGTAGGGTCGGGTATCGGACATACATCAGCATATGATTAAACATTAAGCCTAAATAACTTTTTGGCATTTTCGGTTGTGACATAACCGACTTCATTAACATCGAGGTTTTTAATTTCAGCAATCTTTTTTGCCGTGTGTACTAAAAAAGCCGGTTCGTTACGTTTCCCTCTCAACGGTGTCGGAGTAAGAAAAGGACTGTCGGTTTCCAGCAATAACTGCTGTATCGGACTGCGTTCCACTAAGGGAGTATTATTACTTTTTTTAAACGTAATATTTCCGGTAAAGGAAACATGGAGATTGGTCAATAAAATTTTTTCTAAAAAATCCATATCACCGGAAAAAGAATGCATGACCCCACCCACCTTAGAACTGGATGATGTTGTGATAATATCATAGATATCATCATGCGAATCGCGGTTATGGATGATCAGGGGTAAATTTTGCCTGACGGCCAGATCAATTTGTTTACGGAATATGGACTGCTGTTTTTCCTTGGTTGCCTTCATATGATAGTAATCCAGACCCACTTCGCCAATCGCCACCACTTTTTCGTGTTTGCTCAATTCTTCAATTGTTTCGAGGTGCTCATCTGTGGTCTGCAGGCAATCCGTAGGATGAATACCGACCGCGGCAAATACAGATGCATAATTTTCGGCCAGTTTGATGGCCATTTTGGAAGTTTCAATATTAGTGCCAATGGTGATAATGGCCTGAATATCACTTTTAATAGCCCGTTGAATAACGATTTCCCGGTCCTCATCATAATTTTTAAAATCAAGATGACAATGCGTATCAATATACATAGAAGACCTTTTCGGTTTTTTGAATGGTTAGCTGCATCACCGTTATTGAATTTTACTGCCGGATGGGATATCATCCATAACCGTCAGTAATGACAGTTGCTCGCCGTCAGCAGCTGCCAGCAGCATGCCCTGTGAACGGTTCCCGCGAATTTGAGCCGCCTTGAGATTGGCAACCACAATGATTTTTTGGCCGACCAAATTTTGCGGATCATATTGCCGGGCGATTCCGGCGATGATTTGCCGTTCTTCTTCGCCAATAACAAGGTGCAGCTTGAGCAGTTTATCTGCTTTTTTAATTTTTTCAGCCGCAGTGATACGCGCTACCCGTAAATCAAGTTTCATTACATCATCGATAGTGATTTCTTCAGATTTCTGTTTTTCTTCCTCCTCCGAATCCGAAGACTTCCGGAGGGCCTGCTGCAGCTTTTGTGATTCATTTTCGATGGCTTCATCTTCAATTTTATCAAACAGAATTTCAGCCTTGTTAACCGGATGTCCCTGCTTCAAGTTGAGTTGAGCAGCATCATGCCAGTGCAGCTTGTTTTCCATATTGATTATCTGACGAATTTTATTGGCCGTAAACGGAAGAACGGGTTCCGATAAAACCGCCAGGTTGTGCACGATCTGCATGCATAAATGGATGGTCGTCGCACAATTTTCAGGATTGGTTTTGCGGGTTTTCCACGGTTCTTTATCATTAAAATATTTGTTGGCAAACCGGACCAGATCCATAAAGCGCAAGACGTAAGATTTGAATTGATAATTTTCCAAATGCTTACCCAGTTCTTCCGGAGCCTGTTTCAACTGTTCAATCACCTGACGATCCAGGTCATCCAATGCATAAAGAGCGGGCACGCTTCCGTCGAAATATTTATGGGCAAAAGTAACCGAACGGTTCACAAAGTTGCCCAAAATATCAGCTAGTTCATTATTATGCCGGGCCTGGAAATCTTTCCAGGAAAAATCCGTGTCCCGTGATTCCGGCAGATTAGAAGCCAGGACATATCGTAACGAATCCGGTTGGAAGTTGTTAAGATAGTCGTCCAGCCATACGGCATAATTGCGGCTGGTGGACAACTTGCGGCCTTCCAGATTCAAAAACTCATTGGCAGGAACGTTGTCCGGCATAATAAAATCCCCATGGACCATCAGCATAGCCGGAAAAATCAGGCAATGAAAAACAATGTTATCCTTTCCGATAAAGTGCACAAGTTTAGCGTCATCATCCTGCCAGTAGTGTTTCCAAGCTTCAGGCTGATTTTGCTTTTCGGCCCATTCTTTGGTGGCCGATATATAACCGATGGGCGCATCGAACCAAACATACAATACTTTCCCGGAGGCATCGATGCCGGCTTCTCTGGCCACATCCTCGGGAATTTTAACACCCCACGGCAGATCCCGGGTTACAGCCCGATCCTGCAGGCCGTCGGTAAACCAGCTTTGTACCTGATTTTTGACATTATTTTTCCACTCCGAATGGCTGTTGATCCATTCTTGCAAACGCGGCTGATAGGACCCCAAAGGCAGGTACCAGTGGGCTGTTTCTTTGAGGACCGGTTCGGCATTAGTGATCATACTGCGGGGATTCTTAAGATCTTTGGGGCTGAGCGAAATACCGCATTTCTCGCATTGATCCCCATAAGCATCTTCATAACCGCAGGAAGGACATGTGCCCTGCACAAAACGGTCGGCCAGAAACATCCCGGCTTCCGGATCGAAAAGTTGTTTTTCCGATTTTATGATAAATTCGTTCTTTTCATGCAAACGCCTGAAAAAATCCTGACTTGTCCGATGATGGATATCCGATGAGGTCCTGCCGTAGTAGTCGAAACTCATACCGAACTGTTCAAAACTTTTTTTATTGATATTGTGGAATTTGTCCACAATTTCCTGCGGATTAACGTTTTCTTTACGGGCTCTGAGCATAATCGGTACACCGTGTTCGTCCGATCCGCAAATATAAACCACATCGGAACCTTTTAGACGATGGTACCGCACGAAAATATCCGCGGGCAGGTAAGCACCTGCAAGATGACCCAAATGGATGGGTCCATTGGCATAGGGTAGGGCGCTAGTCACAAGAATTCGTTCAGCCAATATTGATCTCCAGTCGCTTTCGGTGTATTTTTAAATTCCTATTTTTTAGAACTAACAATGTACATTGGTCACTTTAAATATGCAAATATGGGATGTGCATGAAATGACAGCAGTAAAACCGGTTTACATGCTCACCGGCCCTACAGGCAGCGGCAAAACAACTTGTTTAAAGCAATGGATAGCGGATCACAAGCACAAAAATATGGCGGGCATACTGTGTCCCGTAATAGACGGGAATCGTTATTTGCTGGACATAAGTAGCGGGTATCGCAAACAGCTGGAATTGAAAAGAGAACCGTCCGAAGAAACACCGGCTGCCATTCAAGTTGGACGGTTTCATTTCGATGAGACGGTTTTCAGCTGGGCCCGACAAAAACTGCTGATACAACGCAGGCAAGAACCGGCATGGTTGATTATCGATGAAGTGGGGCCTCTGGAATTGCGTGCACAAGGACTGGAACCGGCCGTCAGTCAAGTAATACAGGATGCGGATTTCCGTTTGCGGGTGCCTGTTTTGATCGTGGTACGCCATTCACTGAAAGATCGGGTTATCAATCATCTTAAAATTTTTGATTCAATGCGGGAAATTAATGTAAACAATCTGCAATCCTTGGATTAATTTGATATGGATAGCGTTTTATAAATATTATAAAAATTAGGGATAATTGTTTGCATGGAGGCGGGTTTATCAACGCAAAGGTTTTGGATAAATTGTGAGAATACTCCTATGGATAAAATGGAAGGAAATACCTATACAAAATCAGTAAATTTTTCAAACAATGGCAAACGCTACAATACATTTGCCTATTATCTGAAAACGCTCTATGGCCAGCGGATACAGAAAGTAACCGTCGATGCCGGATTTACCTGCCCGAACCGTGATGCAACGGTAGCTAAAGGCGGTTGTATCTATTGTAATAATGAAAGTTTTAATCCTCGATATAACAGTCCTGTTAAACCAATTAAGCAACAGATCGATGAAGGTATCCGATTTCTGAAAAACCGTTATAACGTTGACAAATTTTTTGTCTATTTTCAGCCTTATTCCAATACCTATGCACCACTGGACACACTGAAACGGTTGTATGAAGAAGCTTTGAGCCATCCGCAGGTGATCGGATTGACCATAGGCACGCGTCCCGATTGTATCGATAAGGATAAGTTAAATTATATAGAGTCGCTGGTGGATGCATCTTACGATATTACAGTGGAATACGGTCTGGAATCCATCTCGGATGCTACTTTAATTCGTATAAACCGTGGTCATGATGTAAAGGCCTACGAATCCGCTCTGGAAATGACCAAAGAACGCGACATTAAAGTTTGTACCCATATCATTATTGGTTTCCCGTGGGAAGATAAATCGCTGTGGCTGCAAACAGCCGATTGGTTATCCAAAAAAAGTACCGACTTTCTGAAAATACATCAATTGCATGTGGTGCGTGATACTCCTTTGGCCGCCATGTACCAAAAGCAGCCGTTCCGTCTTTTAGAGCCGGATGAGTATTTGCAATTACTGGTCCAGTTTCTGGAACGGTTGAATCCCGGAATTGTCATCCAGCGTTTATTTGGCGAAGCGCCAAAGGATATACTGATTGCTCCCCAATGGCAGGTACGTTCGCAGGAGTTGGTACAACAACTGGATAACCTGATGGAAGAACGGCAGACCTGGCAGGGCAGGTTACACCGGGCATGATACATTCGGTTTTATAAGAGCGCCCATGACTAAAACGATATTCTCTATTGTGTAAAGCGGATTGGTGATTCCTGTGTGGTTTGGAAATATGTGAGGGGTATCGTTATTTTAAATTTGACAGATATTTTACCAAATATTATATTAGCAGGCTATTGCTGATAAGGCGGTTTCGGGGCGTAGCGCAGTCCGGTTAGCGCACCTGCCTTGGGAGCAGGGGGTCGGAGGTTCAAATCCTCTCGCCCCGACTGACATGCGCCCTTAGCTCAGCTGGATAGAGCAACTGCCTTCTAAGCAGTAGGTCGGAGGTTCGAATCCTCCAGGGCGTACACTATGGTGGGTGTAGCTCAGTTGGTTAGAGCACCAGATTGTGGCTCTGGGGGCCATGGGTTCAAATCCCATCACTCACCCTAAAAAATTCGGTTGTTGTTCTTTTAAAAGCTCCCATCGTCTAGAGGCCTAGGACACCGCCCTTTCACGGCGGCGGCAGGGGTTCGAATCCCCTTGGGAGTACATGAAAGCCCGTCATAAGGACGGGCTTTTTTTATGTTTGACCTTTGTACCGGTTGACGGTTTAGATTAACCTGCCGCGAACCACGTTTTTTGATGTTTAAGATATCGCTTGTAAAAATGTTTTTAGTCTTTGTATCGCTTTACCCCGATGGCTTATGCGGTTTTTTTCGCTGGTGGTCAGTTGGGCATAAGTCTTTTGTAATGAAGGGACATAAAAAAGGGGATCGTATCCGAAACCGTGCCTGCCGGTAAGCCGGTCCAATATCAATCCGTCGGTTTGACCGGTAAAATAACGAATGTGTTGTTCATCGATGTAGCAGATGGTGCACACAAAGCGGGCCTGCCGTTCATCGCCGCAGAGGTGGCACATGTTGCGCAGGAGAACGCGGTTGTTATCGTCATAAGTGGCATGCGGTCCGCCGTAACGGGCGGAATAGATACCGGGGGCATTGTTCAGAGCCGGAACCTGCAGGCCGGAGTCATCGGCTATCACGGGTTTATTAAAATGGCGATAGTAGCCCAGGGCTTTCTTGTATGCGTTGGCCGCAAACGTCAAACCGTCTTCATCGATATACGGATAACCGGTATAGTCGGATAACGACTGCACATGGTAATGCAAATCGGCGAGAGCTTTGCGAAATTCGGTCACTTTGTCGGCATTGGTTGTGGCAATAAGCAGTGTGTGGGGCATAAGGCCTCAGCGGCGTTCAATGGTAAACGATCCGATTCCTGTTTCGGCTCGGATATCGATAAACGGACGGTGGGCTGAATAATTTGAGGAGGTATAAATATTATCGTTTTGGCGGGCATCCTCAATTTTAACGGAACAGAGAAATGACTTATCCAGATGTACTTTAAAGGGTAACGATTCAGCTATCCGCATTTTCATGGAGCCGGCTCCCACTTCCACATTCATATGCCGGGTGAATGGTAACTTGCCCAGCAAATGCAATGTATAATCGCCGATACCGCCATCGAACGTGAGGTGTTGAAAGTTGGCGTTCAGCAAATCGTGCACGGTAAATTCGCTGACACCGGCCTCGATCACCATACGTTGCATTTCAATCGGATTGGGCCGGCCAAAGGTAACTGTACTCTCGCTGGCCCCGGTTTGTATATCC
>WJIP01000391.1 GCA_014730185.1 Caldithrix sp.
ATCATCCTGTCTTTTGCGGGCTTTGCTCTCACCTTTTGTGGACAGATTATTTAAACGCAATCCCAGAGAACCGGATAAAATTGTGATTTCACCGAAAGCTTGGTTACTTATCCGTTCATCCAGTCCAAGTATGAATACACCCCAACTGGTATTGCCGGCAATAACCGGAAACTGATAGAAATGCCTTGCGTTGAGATTGGTTGAAGAAATAATATTAAGCAGATTTTTATTCTTGATTTTCTGGGAATCCGCTTGATTGCTGCTTAAAAAATAGTCCTGCCAGATGGGTACATCTAAAATAGGGTGCGCATTGTAGGAAGAATCCTGCTCGCGGAGAAATAAACGTTTATACTCGATTTCATCGGTTTCGTTATTGGAAATAACGCTAATGAGAATATCCGGTCGATACAGCTCATAAATATGATCGGAAACCAATTCGCAAATATGATTAAAATCGTTCAGCCGAAAAAGATCAAATTGAACGTCTGAAATATCCCTCTGTCGCTCTATTTCATGCCGATAATGATTGAGTTGTCTGGCGTTATTTATATTGAGCCTGATTTTGAGTTTAAGTTCCGATAAATTGGGCATAGTATCTAAGATATCGAAAATACCATATTTTTCTATTTCAAGACGGTCAAATAACTCGATATCAGCGATAAGGGCGATGATGGGAATGCTTTTGTGCTGTTCATGATTTTTGAGATCCATCAGTACGTTTTTGGCCTTTGCCGTCAAGGTTTCTCCCCAAACGATAATATCAGGCTGCATACCCTCGGTCAGATTGATGATATTATCAATATTATGGGCAACAATCACTCCGTATTCATTTTCCCTGAGGTAATTCGTGATACGCTCCTTAATCAAAGAATTTTTATGAATCAAGAGTACTTTGTTTTTATAAAACATGCGCTTAAGCCATTTTTAGAGTTTTCTGTTTTTACTGTAAATTAAGGCAATACCTTTTAAATTCAAAGATGGATCAACATGGTCAATAGCATCCATTCGCTCGGCGATCTGACCGGCCATACCACCGGTGGCAACGACACGTGTGTTTTTACCAAAATCATTCTGAATGCTTTGAATAAATCCTTCGAGCATAAAAACCGTCCCGTATAAAATTCCGGATTGAATACTTTCATCCGTACTGCGCCCTATAATATGTTCTGGGAATGTCAGTTCCACTTTGGGCAATTTAGCAGCACGTTTATGCAGAGTGTTTATGGATGAACTTATGCCGGGCATAATGACACCCCCCAAGTAATCGCCCTGCGGATTAATACAGTCGATTACCGATGCTGTACCGAAGTCGATGATAATTAAGGGTTTGCCGTAATATTTCACGCCGGCCACGGCGTTACAAAGACGATCCGAACCCACGGCATCCGGATTTTTATAGACGATTTTCACACTCAGATCTAAGTCATGGTTAATGATCAGCGGCGTTATTTTAAAATAACGTTGAGCCAGGTATTGATATACGGAAGTCAAATCCGGCACGACCGAGGAGATGCAGATACCGTTAACATCGTCCAGAGAAACTTTTTTCTTTTGAAGCAAATAGGCCAGAGTGGCGGCAATTTCATCTTCTGTACGATTAATCTCGGAAAAGAGACGCCAATGTTCAACCAGCTGTTTATTTCCAAATAATCCGAAAACCGTATGCGTGTTACCTATATCGATTGCCAGTAGCATGTTAAGCCTTTCGAATCTCCCCTGCATTTAACTCTTTACGAATACCATCATCGGTTTGATAAACCAGATACCCAAACTTGTTAATGTCTTGAAAAGTACCCGTTTCTTGGCCACCGGGTGTTGTAATGATAATCTTCTGACCAATATCCGGACAATGCTTTTTCCATTGCTTAACTACATTTTTATAGTTGCTGCGTTCCAAGCTGGTATAATGTTTTTCCAGAAGCAGTAGCAATTCACAAAGAAAGCGTTCTCTGTTCACTGGTTTTCCTAAAATGTCAATTAAAGATATCGTCGTCGCTTTAATTTCATCCGGCATTTGTTTCACAGGCGTATTCAGGTTAATTCCAAATCCGATAACCAGAGCTTCAATATGCTTCTCTTTTAGAATGGATTCCGATAAGATACCGGCGACTTTTTTATGATCGATCAGCACATCATTCGGCCATTTTAAACTTATGGTATGAGCTTCTCTTGTTTTACTTTCCGATTTTAAATGCTTATCCAGAACTTCCAGTACAATATTGGCCATTGCCAAAGTAATTTTTTGAACGGCGGTTATCTCCTGTTCGGGTCTGAGCAGAACACTGACCAGCAGGTTTTCGCCTTTGGGAGCAAACCAAGTTCGGTTTAAACGACCTTTTCCCTTTTTTTGAAAGTCGGTTAATACAACGGTTCCTTCGGGCGCTCCTTCACGGGCGAGTTGTAAAGTGCGGGCATTGGTCGAGTCGACTTCTTCATAATAAAATAATTTGTCACCAAATATATTGGTCTGTAATTTTTGTTTGATCTGGTCTATGTTCATTATAATAACATCCGGATTTACCAAGTCATAAAGCAGATAATATAATATCTACTTGGAATTTTACAAAAGCTAAATTTTTGCAAGCTATAAAGTTAAGTGTTTAAATTGAACGGAAACCGCCAATCGGTATAAACTCAGTCTATTCGTTTCCATTGAACCTGTTGACCCGCTTTGATATCATAACGATCGGTGAACCCGGCAACAACTTCCACCACGTATTTTGCCGGTTTGACCGAAGGATAGGTACGTTTTGAATAAGGTTCAGTGTATTTCTCAATATGGACAATTTTATTACGGGAATTCAGGAAAATCATATCCAGTGAAACCGACGTGTTTTTCATCCAGAAGTGTTGTCGGCGTTCCTGCTCAAATATAAATAACATGCCTTGTGTTTCCGGTAAGTTTTTACGGAACATAAGCCCCTGCGCGCGGGAATATTCATCATCGGCAATTTCAATTACGATGGATATGATCGATTGACTATCCGCATTGAAAAAAGTAAGTGAACCCTGCGATAGGTCATCCGAAGGGGGCGGTATGTTGTCCGTTTGCGCCGATTGTGATTTTGTATGATTGTTTTGATTACAACCCATTAAAAAAGCAAATATAACGATTGCCTTTATGGCTATGGCAGTTTTGTTGAAAAGTCCAAAAAATGAATATTCTTTTGATATAGTCATCATTCATATCCGTATGGTCTATTATGCATCGGGTACGTTCCACAGAAATTGTTTGTTTTGCAAAAAATAATCAATCTGCTGGATGCTTTGCTGTGCTTTACGCTGAACCGCCTCTAAAGTGTTGAAGGCATTGTGAGGCGTCATGATCACATTAGGATACTCGGCTAATTGTAACAAAATGTTTACCCGCTTATCTTCAACACCTTCCTTTGAGCGCAATTGATGAGCCAGCTCCCGCTCACCATCATAGACATCCAGGGCAACACCGGATAAATATCTCTGGTCCAGGGCCTCTCTTAATGCAGCGGGCGGTGAAAGCTCTCCGCGGGCGATATTGACGAATACGGGTTTTTTACGGGCTTTGCGGAATAGTTGAATGTTGAAATATCCTTGGTTTAGTTCGGTCAAATTCATTGCCGCAACTATTATGTCTGCCTGTTCCAGTCCTTTATCAATAGATGTATAATGCACATCATCATGTTTTTGCTCGATATCAACACCTCGGACCTGCATGCCCAACCCGCGGCCGATTTTGACGATTTGGTATCCGATGTTACCAACACCAACCACCAGTAAGTTTTTATTCTCATTCTCCAGCCCGCTCAGTCCATCTCGGTTAAATTCATTAAATTTTTGGAGTTGTGCAGGGAGCTTGCGTACCAGGCTGGTCCATAATAACATGGCCTGCTCAGCCACAGCCCTGTGACAGTAAAGAGGCAAATAGCCTAGGTGGATTGATGAATTTTGGGTTTGCCGGCGATAACGCACCAAATGATCGTAGCCGGTACTTCGGGAAAGAATAGCGGTTATCTGATTTACCCAGGAAGCCGGAATGATTGACTGTGTTCTTGTACTTATGATTTTTGCCTCAGGATGCTTGTGCCCGCTTTCCTGAATGGTTTTCCATGTGAATCCGGCCTTTACAGAGGATCTCTCAAGATTTTGCTCTAATAAGTGCTGTTCCTCTTCAAAAGCTTCGTAGAAATAGATGTCTAATGCGTTCATATGTCGTGCAGTCTGGTATCATTTATTGAAATTGGTTCAAATCAGTCAACATCCTTAAAGATTTCAAGGTATTTTTTATAGGGGATTGCCGTTATTGTTTCGGCATTGACGGCCCCCTTAGACATGGTAATCATAGCTACCTTTGCGGCTACTTCCTCACTCGGCGCTTCATAAATATCCATGAAGTCATAGGGACCTAAAAGGGCATAATGATCTTTCCAGACCACACCCGGGCATTTTTCCTTAACGGTTGTAAACCAATCCCTGCCCAAAGTTTCACGGGTATCGGCATCGCCTTTACTGCTTGGAGAAAGTTTGGTTAATAACACATACGTTGCCATATTGCCTCCCATTTTTAAAAAACGGTGATATTTTGGCATATCAATTAAAACATAGTCAAGCAGATAGTAAAAGGCAAGCGTAAAAATAAGTTGTCGGGTAAAAATAATTCGGCATTTTCAGCTCATTGAGGCCCACCCAGGTTGAATTAGAGTAGGCCGGATTTGATAATTATGAAACGATGAAACAGTCATGCTCATATGAAGGGCTGACGAAGGGACTTTAAAAAGCAAAGAAGGTAAATGATGATCAGCTATTAAGCATTCTGGTCACCGATTAATGAGCTAAATAGATGCTAACCTGGCTTTCATCTCCCTGAACCCGATCAGCTCGCTGCGCTGCTCATCCCAGATTTTCATTTTCAGGGAATTAAAGCTTTGACGAATAGTAATGGGTTTAACCGATTGCATTAGCTCTGATTCATTATAACACCATTGCAAATTGTAATTTGGAATCCTGGAATTCAGATGGTGAATATGATGGAGCCCGATATTTCCCGAAAACCATTGCAACATCCTGGGTAATTTATAATAAGAGCTGCCTTGCAGAGCAGCTTTTAAAGGATCCCACTCTTCGTCTCTTGCCCAGTAAACGCCTTCAAACTGATGTTGAACATAAAATAACCAGACACCTGCCGTGGCCGCCATCAACATGATCGGTAGTTGTATCATGAGATATGTGGAAAAACCAATAAGCCAGCTCAGCACAGCAATAAATGCCACCAAAGATATATTGCTGAATATCAGATTGATTCGATCATTCTTATGGTCATTCTTGGATGGTAATCGCTGGCCGATAAAAAAATTGAGCGAAGGCATAATCCCGAATAAGATAAACGGATTACGGAAAAGGCGGTAACCCCATCTTTTTATGGTAGAGGCGGTCTCATACTCTTGCAGAGTCAATGTCCAGACATCGCCTGTTCCTCGTTTATCCAGATTGCCTGAAGTAGCGTGATGCATTATATGGGCACGCCGCCACTTATTATAAGGAGTAAAAGTAAGGATACCGCTGATAAACCCCAAAATCCGGTTGGCCCGTCTGGATGAAAAAAAAGATAAATGACAGCAATCATGAAATATTATAAAAATGCGTATTAGCAAGGCTGCAGCCGGTATGGCTAATACCAGGATGAGCCAATAAGCCAACCCAAGTTTTACGGATGTAATCATGAGCGCCCATACGATGATATATGGAATAAATGTATTGATAATTTGCCCGTTGGCTTTGGCCGGACTGGGTTTGGAATATTGGGCCAAAGATTTATGAATTTCCCGCAAACCCAGGTTCTTACTGTTTGCCGTTGAACTGTTACTCAAAGACACCCCCATTTAAAATAGCATATCTATTGCTTAACCGTAATGATCTAATCTGTTAAATATCAGAATGTAATTAAAAAATGGTGCCGGATTGTAAAAGAAATGTAATATCTCTTAAAACCTATTATAATGAAGGGTCATCCGAATCGGTATAGGAGAGCTTGCATCAATTTTAAGATTGAGTTTAGGAGGATTTTAGGGTATCATAAAAATTATTATTGCAATGTCATACGATTTAATTTATATTAAAACGTTAATTAAATGTACACTTTATTTCGCTTTTTGTATTTAGTGGTAAGTATTTGAAAGAATAGTAAAACTCAAACGGATCGCAGCGAATGGTACAAAACTGTTCAACGCGATTTTTTTTTGCCACGGGCTAATTAAAGTATGTACGCAATTTATATTTTTTTATAAGGAACAGTTCGATGGAAACAGGAACGGTTAAGTGGTTCAACGGATCCAAAGGTTACGGCTTCATCAAGAGAGAAGAAGGCGATGACGTATTTGTACATTATAACGCTATTGAAGG
>WJIP01000392.1 GCA_014730185.1 Caldithrix sp.
GATCATACAAACTACCGTATGTATGGTACATAAATACCTCCGGTTAGATATGAATACTTCCGGTTAGTGATGCTCTATTATTTTGCATATAACCGTATTTATATTCAATACCTACCGGAAATATTTCCTTATTTCATCAACGTCAACTTATACGTTACCGTTTGCTGGTCGGTTTGCAGCCGGACAAAATAAACACCCGATGCCAGATGGCTACCATCGAATGATATTTGATGTTTACCCCGATTTAAACGGCCTTCGTTAATCGTTTGCACATACTGTCCGCGCACATTGTAAAGTTTTAGCTCGGCATAGCCGGATCGGGCCAGTTGAAATTGGATTTGGGTACGGCTGTTAAACGGATTGGGATAAGCGGACAGTGTATAATTCTGTGGTAGTATATCCCGGCGGGCAGCGATGGGCTGGCCGGTTAAGTAGCGATCCTTGAGGTCAGCAATGCGCTGGTAAGCGGCATCGATAGTGCTTTCGGCAATCAGCCCCTGATGTACTTTGTTTTCCACAATATCGATAATCATTCCCGTCAGGGAGCGTTCGGCGCGCATGTGAGCCGTGTAAAGCAGAATGTCCACTCCTGCATTAACGGCCAGTTCGATGGCTTCATCAAAATCGTAATTATCCTGGATGGCCCGCATATACATGGCATCGCTGATGACTACGCCGTCATGCCCCAGACTGTCCCGCAGTAATCCATTGATGGCGTTGTTCGACAGGGTGGCCGGATAGGCCTCATCGATATCGGCGTTGAACAGATGACCGGTCATAATGATGTCCGCATATCCGGTAGCCAGTAAATTTTCATAGGGGATCAGCTCCTGATCAGACCAGGTATCGGTGATATCGGTAAAACCATTATGAGAATCATCCTCCGCGCTGCCGTGACCGGGGAAATGTTTGAGAGTAGTAATAATATTTTTTTGATGAAATTCATCGATGAACCAGGAAGCGTGATTGGTTACGGCAAAGGGATTATCGGAAAAGCTGCGTTCGTGATTACCGATGGCCGGGCTCTGTGGATTAACATTGACATCCACTACCGGCGCCAGATTCACATTCAGGCCCGTATTACGCAACCATGCGGCCATCCGGGCGGCCTGCTCCCGGGTGCTGTCCTGGAAATTATAGACGGTGCCCAGTTCATAGGCCGTATAGGTTTCCTCAAAACCGTTTTGCTCATCCAGGCGGGCTACATAGCCACCTTCCTGATCGACGGCCAAAAAAAGTGGCGTCTGGGCTAAACTTTGCAGACTATCGGTTAATTGTCGTATCTGAGTGGGATCTTCCAGATTGTAGGCCAACGTAACAACACCGCCCAGATTACGGTGCTGGATATCGTAGCGCAGGCTGTCGGGAATATCCGTACCGTAAAAACCGACCATTATCATTTGCCCGATTTTGGACCGCAGGTCATCATCGGCGCGAATTGTTGTCACTAAGCCGCTTAGCAATATTATTATTAGCAGAGCAATTCTATACATAACATCATCCTAATTTGTCCATTCATATCCATCGTTCGTTTAAAGTGTCCGTCCAAAAACAAGAAGGGCAATATAAGGCGTGATGCGATTGGTTCAAAGAATTTCGTAGTGATTATAGAATAATTAAAGCTTTCCCGCAATAGCAAGCGGGAAAGCTAAAACGGCGGTTTGTGCTTTGATGCATACAAGTTCTATTTAGCCAAGGCTAACCCAAAAGGATTTAAACCCACATTAAATTCTTTGTGAAAATTAAGTTCTTGAGTCCGACGATTCAGTTCATAAACCGTCACTTTTTGGGAGCTACCACCGGAATGGGTCAGATACACTTTATCGCCTGCGGCATTAAAAGCAAGGTTGTGGGGAATGGGATAGGGTGTATCAACGGATCCAATAATTTCATTATTTTGCAAACGGACTGCATAAATTCCATTTTCACCTCCACCGGGCAGATTGGTAGTCAAAAATACCTGCCCCTTATAATCCATTCCGGCGCCATGGGCTCCGGGAATCGCTAAATTTTTGACCTCCTGCATGGTTGATCGATTGAGGATAATGAGTTCATTGGTGTTCTGGTTGGGAATGTACAACAAATCATTTCTGGGGTGCAAAGAAAGATGCGGGTCTTTACCTACGGCCCGACGACCGGTTTCCTGATAGGTGTTGGTGTTAAAACGAACCACGTAATCGTGTTCACCGGCAAATCCCAGCATAGTCACAAAAGCTTTATCACCCTTCGGCTCCAGAATCACATCATGAGGCTTGCCGCCGGCTGCCACCAAATCGGCGGGCATGGGTACTGTATGAAGTACTTCCAAGGTACGAGGATCGATAATCGTTGCGGTATTATCGATATCGTTGTTGACCCATAACTGTTTTCCCCGTTTACCGGCCCACATATGAAAAATACCTTTGCCTGCCTCAACGGTTGTTTCAACGGAGTAGTTGTCAGCGTTAAATACCACTACCCGGTCGTTAGATCGGTCGCCGACAAAGACACGGTTGGTATGCGGAACCCATACCACATACATGGGTTGAGGCGTCTGAGCGCCGGTTGGCAGATCATAAGTACCGCGGATTCGTTCGGTGCGGGTATCTATAACCGTGATGCTTCCGGAATTACGATTAGCAATCACCATATGATGAGCATGTTCAACGAGGCTCACACGGCTTCGTGCATCCATTTTATTGTCAAAACTCCGGTCAGTTTTTTCCGATGAGAGTGGCTCGCTGTTCTGGTTGCAGGCAACCAATGCGAAAATCAAAGCAAATAGAGAGAAGCGTGAAAATTGAATAATAAAACGGTACATAAAACCTCCTGTATTTTGTTTATGTAACAACTATCAGTTTACCAGCTAATATTCACGGAATGTTCACAGAAGTCTAAATCATGTATCATTTTGTAAAGGCAGTTTTCCGGAATGCGAAATATTGCGTAAATAATGATCGTTCGGCAAAACTGTAAATTGAAAATCCTTTTAAATTGATGATCCATGCATTATTTTATCGTTTTGAATAACAATATCATGGAATGACAAGGGAGACGATATGCAAAATCAGACAATATTGATCACCGGCGGCAGCGGGGGATTAGGCCAGGCCGTTGTGAAGCTGGCATTGGACCGTGGCGCCAATCTTATTTTACCTGTTACCTCCAAACGTTCACGTAACCAGGTGGAAGCCTCGTTAAACGGAAATGATCGGCAACGGGTGCAATTTTACCAGACTAATCTAATGGATGAATCAGAGGTCATCGACCTGGTTAAACAAATCGAGCGGATCGATGGTTTGGTGCATTTAGTCGGCGGATTTTCCATGGGCGAAACCGTCGGTTATCCACAGGAAAAATGGCAACAGGATTTTCAACTGAATACAACCACTACGTTTCTGATCGTTAAACATGTGCTCAAACATATGCAGCAAAACGGATACGGCCGTATTGTGACCACCGGCTCCGGTGCGGCTACCGATCCGGTTGGCGGTCTGCCCGGCTATTCGGCGTCCAAAGCGGCGGTTGTGTCTTTTACCCAATCTGTGGCCAAGGAAACCAAAGGCAGCGATATAACGGCCAATGTGGTTTTGCCCAGCATCATTGACACGCCGGCCAACCGCAAAGCCATGGGCGATCAGGTGGCCCATAAATGGGTTAAACCGGAGTCACTGGCGGAAGTGATTCTCTTTCTGGCGTCGGATGCCGCCCGCGATATCCGGGGCGCGGCCATTCCGGTACTGGGTAATGTGTGATTTTATTCACTGATTCATAGCAACAACCTTGCATTAATCTACAATTGTCTCGGAATCGCATTCATAGCTAAGTATTCCGAAATACGTCAGGTATGATGAAGTTATCAAAAGAGTACAAGGTTTTTGTTATCAATCCGGCAATCGAAAGGATTAAATTATGAAAGCAATACGCATACACGAACATGGCAACAGAGAAAAACTGACCATTGATGAATTATCGATTCCCGCTATCCAAGCCGAAGAAGTGCTGATCCGGGTAAAAGCAGCGGCTCTGAACCATTTGGATATCTGGGTGCGCAAAGGGATTCCCGGTATATCTCTGCCGCTAATAATGGGCAGTGATGCGGCCGGCGTCGTGGAAAAAGTGGGATCGTCAGTGCAGGCATTGGGAAAATGGAAACAGGGTGATGAAGTGATAATCGCACCCATTCGGTCCTGTGGTCAGTGTGAATACTGTCTGGCCGGGCAGGAAAACTTATGCGATGCCTTTAAGCTACCCGGCGAACAAACAGACGGTATGCAGGCGGAATACGTAAGCGTACCGCAAAGATTTGTATTCCAAAAACCGGAAAATCTTGACTGGTCTCAGGCCGCTGCCTTTCCGTTAGTTGCCATGACGGCTTACCATATGCTGGTACGCAAAATCACACTGAAACCGAATCAATGGATTTTGGTCTACGGAGCCACCAGCGGGGTGGGCAGCATAGCCATCCAGATTGCCAAGGACTTTGGAAGTCGGGTCATCACTACCGTTTCCGATACAGATAAGGCTCAAATAGCCAGTAAGTTAGGTGCTGATTTCATTATCAATTATAAACAAGAACCCATAGGCAAAACGGTAAAAAAAATAACAGGCGGCCGGGGTGTGGATATCGTCTTTGAACATACCGGTAGTCAGACCTGGCCCGATACCCTCCGTTCACTACGCAAAAGCGGTAAAATTGTAACCTGCGGGGCTACCACGGGACCGCATGTACGCATTGATTTAAGGGCGATATTTATAAAGCATCAGCAACTGATCGGCTCAACAATGGGTACACTGGCCGATCTAAGTGATATTCTGCAATGGATTGCTTTGGAGAAATTAAGACCTCTGGTGGATCGATCGTTCGATGTGAAGGAGGTGCAAGCCGCCCATCGCTACCTGGAGGAGGGGCGGCATAAAGGTAAAGTAATTTTAAATTTTTAAGGGGGTAATTAAACGAATCAGTATTGATATTTTATGACCTTATAGCCCTTGGCTTCGATAGCCCGGCTGATGGCGCTTGTATCCACCATGGCTGCATCGAAACGCACTACCGCAGAACTGTCCGGTGCAGATGCTTTTATGTATTCAACACCTTCAAGATTACCCACTTCGGTTTGAATCAGATTTTCACAACTGCCGCATTCCATACCGTGGATGGTTAATTGTGCTTCAGTAATTTGCGTTGTTTGGGATTCTTCGCTTTGGTCGGCTGGTTTTTCCGAGCAGCTCATAATGCCAAGCGTTAAACTCAGAATGCCAATCACGGTTAACAGGCTCATTTTTTTCATTTCTTAGTCCTCATTAAGTTGGTTTTTAAAGTATTGATAGTCATTTTGGAAGTCCAAATAACGATATTTATCCCGTAAGTAATCCAGATAGTGTATTTGCTTTTTGAGAAATTGCTGATGTGCGGGACTCTTGATATTTCGAGGGCGATGCAGTTTAGCCTGATGAAGTCGTTTCAGGTCTTTTATAGTCTGTTGCGTCTCGTTATCAATACTGTTTTGTGCGAACTTTTTCCAGATATATTCAACGGCCATGTTATTGGGATGCGTGAGATTATCCTCGTAAAACCGATAATCGCGTAAATCATCCATCATAATCTCATAGGAGGGGAAATAATAGCACAGATTCCGGTTTTTTATGGCCTCATGCACGCCCAGAATCAAGGTCGCTTTACTCTGCTGGTTATGCACCAAACCATCCTTTAAATGACGTATGGGACTAACCGTAAAGATGAACTTGAGTTCCGGACGGATACGACGCAGGTTTTGGATAATGTTGGTGAGGGCCTGCGATATGTCCTCTACGGAGAGCATTCGCCGATCAAACCGATCGGGTGGAAGTTTGTGGCAATTGGCCACCGTCTGACCGCTGGTTTTCAGAAAATATACAAATGCTGTACCCAGCGTGCAGATCACCAAATCCGTGCTTTGCAGAAAAGCATGGCTTTCGGCTATGTTTTGGTTGATAGTATCAACCGCTTGCCGGGGCTCATGATGGGAAAAGCTACTGTGGTGGTAAAAACTATGCCACTCATCCTGATTAAAAACCAGATCATCCTCTGAGAATAGTTTCTGTTGCAACATGATATCGACGGCAGAATGAATGGATAATGGATTATACAGGACACCGAACGGGTTTGCCCGAACCCGAAACCGATGCGTTTGCAGCAGGTGAGCTATGTGTTCGGAGAAACAGGATCCAATGGTAAGAATAGGCTGCCGGTGATTTATTCGGAAAGGACACGAATCAACATGTATTGGAGTTCGGAATTGCATACTGCAAATATTTATTTTGATATTAAAACTATGCTGGTGTAGGGTTTTAGTTCATAGGTTGTTTGACTTTTTAAAGCTGCTTCCTGGCCTTTATCGCATATTTCATTTGGTGGTTCCATCCCTGTGTCCATGACCCGGTACCATTTTAGTTTACCATCCAATGAGGGCAGCTCGAAGGTTTTGTGATCACTATGGCTGTTGAATATGATATAAAGATGGTGCGGATCAGCATCGGAGGCGGCATAATACAAAGCGAGAGATCTGGATGATTTGTCCCAATTGGCTTTATTCAGCTTTTCACCGTGCCAGCTCATTTCGGGGTGGCCGTTTATGGTAGCCACATCAAAATGTTCACGACGCAGATTAGGATGATCCTTACGAAACTGTATCATTATCTTAAAAAACCGCAATAATGTTTTGTTTTTTTGTTGCAGTGACCAGTCCACCCAGCTAATTGCATTATCCTGGCAGTAGGCATTGTTATTACCCTTCTGGGTACGGCTGAATTCGTCACCGGCCAGGATCATGGGAACGCCTTGAGATAAAAGTAGAATAGCTACCAAATTGCGTTTTTGTTTCTCTCTGAGCGCATCGATGGTTTTATCATCGGTCGGACCTTCCGCCCCGCAGTTCCAACTGAAATTATAGTCCGAGCCATCACGATTATATTCGCCATTGGCTTCATTATGTTTTTTATTATAACTGACTAAGTCATTGAGGGTGAATCCATCATGACAAGTGATAAAATTGACACTATGATAAGGTTCGCGGCCGTCGTCCTGATATAAATCGGCGCTGCCGGCCAGACGGGTGGCCAGCTTAGGTACCATTCCCTCATCACCGCGCACGAACATGCGCACTTCATCACGAAACTTTCCGTTCCATTCCATCCATCGGCAGGCATAAGCAAATTCACCCACCTGATACAATCCGGCCGCATCCCACGCTTCGGCAATCAGTTTTGTATTAGCCAGTATGGGATCTTCGGCAATACGTTCAATAATTGGCGGATTAGGCAGAACAGAACCATCCCGCCCACGCCCCAGGACGGATGCCAGATCAAAGCGGAAGCCGTCAACATGCATTTCAGTGACCCAATACCGTAAGCTGTGCAGCAATATTTCGCGAACAACAGGATGGTTGCAATTCAACGTATTGCCGCATCCAGAATAATTGAGATAATCTCCGGATTTACTATCGATGATGTAATAAACCGGATTCGCCAGACCCTTAAAATGATAAACCGGGCCCTGTCGGTTTCCTTCACCGGTATGATTAAACACCATATCCAGAATCACCTCGATACCTGCTTCATGGAATGTTTTGACCATCTGTTTGAATTCATTGACATGCTCATAGTCCACATTTTGGCTGGCATACGACGCTTTTGGGGCAAAAAAACTCAATGGATCATATCCCCAAAAATTTTTTAAGGGTTTGCCGGTTTCCGGGTTGACATGCTCGTTATCCGTCTCATCAAAATCCGTAACCGGCATTAATTCGATCGCGGTTATGCCCAGTTCCTTGAGATAGGGGATTTTTTCAGTCAGCCCCTTAAAGGTACCCGAATGCTTTACACTTGCATTTTCCTTCTTGGTAAAACCCCTTACATGCAATTCATAGATGATTGTGTCTTTCAGAGGTGTATTGAGCGGTTGATCCGCTTCCCAGTCGAAATCGCGATCATCGGTGATCAGAGATAGACGAAAGGTATGCTCCTTTTGATAGCGATTAATGCGTAGGGGGGTTCCCCACTTACGGCCACCGCAGGTTGCTTTGGAATATGGGTCTAATAAGATAATATCCTCTTTGCAAAATACACCCTTTTGCTGTATAGAATCCTCACATTGCACACGATAGCCGTACCGAATACCGGCATCCAGGCCATTGATAAATGCATGCCATATATTTCCGGTGCGATTGAACCGGTCGTCTAGTGGAAATTCAGCTAAAATATCGGTGTGGCACTCTCCGAAGATGACAATGGAAACCGTTTTGGCATAGGGAGCAAAAACGGCAAAGTTTATGCCGTCCCTCACTAAAGAAGCACCAAAGGGGTAAGGATAGCCGCGGGCGATTTCAAAATCTTCATCCACCCAATCCAGAAATGTTTGTTTTTTTTGACGCATTATAATGGCAAAGGTTAGAGTTTGATTTAATGTTTATTTCCAATTAAATTACATAAGTTTAAGTAAATCGGATTTTGTCGGTTTATTTACAATTGAAATGCTATTTTAAGTAATTTTTAATCAATTTAAAAGGATTATTTAATCATTTAGAGAAGAAAAAAATACCGAAAACCGGGTTAACATTAAAAGTTGTACAAATTATCTGAACGGCATTAAGAAAGGAGCTTGTTTTGGCTGAGACTATAAAGGATCTAAATCCAAAGGCAGTATGGAAACATTTTCATGATATTACCCAAATACCGCGCTGTTCCGGTAACGAAAATGCAATAGCACAGCACATTATTGATTTTGCCACCTCACTTGGATTAAAACATAAGACAGATGATGTGGGTAATCTGATCATATCCAAACCGGCCACCACCGGCATGGAAGACCGCCCAACAGCGGTTATTCAGGGTCATATGGATATGGTCTGCGAAAAAAACAAAGACACCAAACACGATTTTGATAAAGATCCCATTAAAACAAAAATCGAAGACGGCTGGGTCACTGCCGAGGGCACTACCCTGGGATCCGATAATGGAATCGCTTTAGCCATGGCTATGGCAGTCATGGAAGACCATAACATTAAACATCCTCCTATGGAATTTTTGTTTACCGTTGACGAAGAAACCGGTCTTACAGGAGCACAAGAGCTCAAAAGCGATTTTGTACAGGGGCGTATCCTCTTGAATATTGATTCTGAAGAAGAGGGTGCTCTTTACATTGGATGTGCCGGCGGGCAGCACACGATTTTGAAAAAGGAATTCGACTGGACACATGTTCATGATGACTTTACAAGTTTCGTATTAAAAGTAGACGGCTTACGTGGCGGACACAGCGGTTTAAATATTAATGATGGACTGGGCAATGCGGTAAAGCTGTTGGCCCGGGTGTTGTACAACCTGAAAGATCAATTTCATTATCACATTGCCGAAATAAATGCCGGCAGTAAGCACAATGCTATTCCCAGAGAAGCGGAAGCTGTCATCGATGTGCCATCGGATAAAACGGCCGAACTGCAGAATACGGTTAAAGAGTTTAGTCGCATCTTTGCCGATGAACTTCAGTTTACAGAAAAAAATGTGAAAGTAAGCGCCGAACAGACCACAAAAGTGCAACGTGTATTCAGTACACCCTTCCGTGATCAATTGATTGGTGTGCTATATGCCATGCCTCATGGTGTTATGGCTATGAGCCAGGCCATTGAAGATTTGGTGGAAACATCGACCAATATGGCCATAATTGAAACCAAAGAGAACCGGGTCGAGATGCTGACCAGTCAAAGATCGTCCGTGGAAACAGCCGTTAAAGACATTGCAAACAAAATTAAAGCCCTGGGGGAATTAGGTGATTTTGAAGTGGAAGAAGGCGGCGGCTATCCGGCCTGGCAGCCTGATCCAAATTCGAAACTACTGGCCAGTTGTAAACAGATCTATCAAAATAAATTTAATGAAGAACCGGAAGTCAAGGCCATTCATGCCGGTCTGGAATGCGGGATCATTGGTGAACATTATGATGGCATGGATATGATTTCTTTTGGACCGGATATTCTGGGCGCCCATTCTCCGGATGAGCGTATCCGTATTTCTTCGGTAGAAAATGTGTGGGCCTATTTACTGGAGATTCTGGAAAACATTAAATAGTATCTCATCTGCATAGTATTAGAAGGCTTGCACGGATCCTCAAGACGTGTAAGCCTTTTTTATTGGTACCGCGCTCTTATCTTTTTATGATACTCTATTAACGATTTTTGGGCTGGAGCAGAAGTCCCCGGAAATATTATAATGCCTGCATTCATTGCATAACTTATAGAGATATTGAAAAAAGATTGAGGAGCATAAGATTATGATGGATATACATAAACGAGGCTATGCCCAACCCGATATGCTGGTTAGCACCCAATGGGTTGAAGACCATTTGAATGATGCCGATGTGCGGTTTATTGAATCCGACGAGGATACTTTGCTGTATTTCTCCGGTCATATTCCGCATGCTGTTAATGTCGATTGGGTGGCCGATTTAAATGATCCCGTCAGGCGTGATTATATTGAAAAAGAAGGATTCGAAGAACTGATGTCCCGACTGGGTATGACCAAAGATACGCTGGCTATTTTTTACGGCGATCAAAACAACTGGTGGGCGTGCTACGCTTTTTGGGTATTCCAACTCTTTGGTCATAGCAAAGCTAAAATTATGGATGGCGGACGTTTAAAATGGGAAAAAGAAGGCCGACCCATGAGCAAAGATCAAACCGATTTTCCGAGAAGTGCATATACAGCAAATAACCGGGATGACGGTAAAATCCGGGTGTTTCGTGAACAGGTCCTTCAACATGTGCAGCAGAAAAAATCTTTGATCGATGTGCGAAGTCCTGAGGAATTTTCCGGTGAGCGTTTGCATATGGCCAATTATCCCAATGAAGGTGCATTGCGCGGCGGGCATATTCCGGGGGCTAAAAATGTTCCCTGGAGCCGGGCCATCGACACGGATACCGGCGAATTTAAACCGGCAGATGAATTACAAAAGATATACATGCACTATTTGAATATTCAACCACAAGATGAAATAATCACCTACTGCCGAATCGGCGAACGCAGCAGTCATACATGGTTTGTGCTGACTTATCTCCTCGGATTTGAAAATGTGCGCAATTATGACGGATCCTGGACGGAGTACGGAAATCTGGTTAATGTACCTATTGAACGATGAATTATCAACGATAAGACAGGGTGTATTATGAGTCTACTACCCGGTAAATTAAACGACATTATCGATCAATTGAATATGGTAGATGATGTCATGGAACGCAGCCATTTCCTGGTAAGTTATGCCAATAAGTTTGAAACCATACCCTCAGAAATCGCACAACCCCCCTATCCCAAACAGAATATGGTTCCTCATTGTGAATCGGAAGCTTATGTTTGGGTTCAGGAACGGAATGATCATACCGTAAAACTGTATTTTGCAGTCGATAATCCATCGGGTATATCAGCAAAGGCCCTGGCGGTAATTTTGGATCAGGCATTATCCGGTTTACCACCCGAGCAAGTGGCCCGTGTTAACCCGGATATTGTGGAGAAAATTTTCCGACAAAATATGTCGATGGGCAAAGGTATGGGCTTATCAGCCATGGTACAGGCCGTTCGGGTTAAAGCCGAACGTATAGCCCAGCAAAGGGCAATGAACGAGGATTAAAATGGTCAGATAAAATTTATAATAGTGGTTGGGACGCAGTACCCCTGCGCCCCGATAAATGCCTTTTATTTTAGATGGCTATTGAAATAATCCGTTATTTTTTGATATAAATGGATCCGGTCTTCACCGCGGACGTTGTGTCCATGGCCGGGATAAACAAAATAATCCAATTGTTTTCCCATATCCACCGCCTTTTTTAGGTACAGCAGACTATGCTGCCAGACTACGGTGGGATCCATTGTCCCATGAATAATCAGTAAATGTCCATCCAGATGTTCAACATAATTTAATAGATTAGCATTTTCATAACCTTCAGGATTAGCCTGTGGCGTGTCCATGTAACGTTCACCGTACATCACTTCATAATAACGCCAGTCGATGACCGGCCCACCGGCGGCACCTGCTTTAAAAACACCCGGCTGGCGGGTCATCATGGTGATGGTCAAAAAGCCGCCGTAACTCCAGCCGTGAATACCGATACGGGTGCTATCCACATAATCCAGAGATTTGAGATAATCGATGCCAACCCTCTGATCGGCCATTTCCTTGGTACCCAATTGGCGGAAAACCGCTTGTTCAAATTCAATACCCCGGTTATTGGTACCCCGGTTGTCCAGAGAAAAGACGATAAAACCACGCTGTGCCATATAGTGGAACCACAACCGCCAGCCACCAATCCAGTGATTGGTGATCATTTGACCGTGAGGTCCACCATAAAGGTAAACGATAACCGGATAGCTCTGGTCCGGTTTAAAATCGGGCGGAAGTATGATTCGGGCATTCAAATTGGTGCTATTTTCATTTTTAAGCTTCAGAAATTCGACTGTACCTAAATCATAATCCGATAGCGGATTTTCTGCATTCAGTAAAACTCGAACAAGCTTTCCTTCTTCATTGCGCAAGCTGATGTTGTTGGGGGTGTCGATATTATTAAAGCGATCAATAATAAAATGGCCATCAGGGGACGGAGACAAACGATGTATGCCGTTACCTTTTGTAAGTTTGGTCCGGTCACCTGAATCCACCTCTATTTTGTATCCATGGCGTTGCATTCCATCTTTAGAGGCAGCGGTAACAAAACAGTATTTGCCATCTATGCTGTAGCCATCAAAGGTTGTGATGTCGAAATTTCCCTTAGTTACCTGGTGTATAAGATGACCATTGATGTCGTATAGGTATAAATGATTAAATCCATCTCTTTTTGAGAACCATAAAAAGTGTTCCGCATCCTTTTCGGAAAACAACGGTCCATGCAAAGGTTCAACATATTGTTCATCCTTTTCTTCAAAAATAGTCTTCACAGGTAAACCGCTTATCGGGTCATACTGAATCAGTTTGAGATGATCCTGGTCACGATTCAGTTCCACCACATAAATAAATCGTTCATCCGGTGACCATGTAATGTTGGTTAAGTAATGGTCTTTAGGTTGACCGGTTTGCAGATAGGTAATCGAACCACTTCTCATGTCATACACACCCACGGCCAGTTTTTCGCTTGTTTGGCCGGCCATTGGGTACCGGCTTGTGGTCATGTGCGCCGGGCGCGTGTCAATATCCACAAGGGGGTACTGCGATACACCACTTTCATCCTTTTTATAAAATGCCAGATAATTACCATCCGGTGACCAAAAGGTACCCTTCCGAATTCCAAACTCAACCCGGGATACATACTGCCCATAAACAATGCCTTCATGATCAGCAAAGGTAATTTGCTTTTGGCCGTTTTGTGCATGTCCGATGTAAAGATTATTGTCGATGGTATAGGCCACATTTAATTGTTTTGTGTCTATGTCGGTGTTTTTGGCCTCCTCAGGAAGGTCGTTCAAAATGTTAAACTGTCCATCCCTAACATCTAGACTTAATAGTTGCTTGCTGATCCAAAAATACAATTGATCTGCATTGATCCAATGGATACGGGGGAATTTTTTTTGTTCATTTACGGACATCCCGGCAATCCCTCGGTTCAGGGAGTCCAGAGTGATTATGGTTTGTATATTTTCATTCTCTGGTGATGCCTTCACTAATGCCGCCTTATTATCCACCGTATCGATAAAGCTGAACTGATTCGTGCTTGCTATCCATGTTAGTTGCTCAATGGTTGCCGGTTGAAGTTTATTGTAGCCACCTGTAATGGCCTCCTTCATTGTGAGCTGACCATTTTGAGCAGCAAGCATACCAGCAAAAAACAAGATTGAAAGCACATATCTTTTTAGATTCATTTCGCCTCCTTGTCCGGGTAATCTTTTAAGATAAAAACATTCGGTAATACCGTGAAGTATTCCCTTCAACAGTCATTTTTTTAATAATTAACACATTTATTCGCTATGATTCAGTTTGATTGAATGATTAAAAGTTGATTAATTTTTTAGAAATTGATATAGGAGCCAGACCCAACCAAACAAAAAGCATAGTCCGCCGATGGGCGTAATGGCACCCAGCCATTTAAAACCGGTTACAGCCAAAATATACAGACTGAATGAAAAAAGGACAATACCGGCCGTAAACGCCCAGCCCGCCTTATTTAAAGAAGCTATTTTAAATTGGTATTGCAAAACACCAACGGCTAAAAGGGCCAGGCTGTGAAACATTTGATACTGAACACCTGTTTCGAAGATTGATTTACCATAGTCATCAAGTATGGATTTAAGGCCATGGGCACCAAATGCACCAATGGCAACACTTAAAAAGCCGAATACAGCAAATAGAATAAGCCAGGTTTTATACATAGTAAAGACTCCGGTTAAATAAAACATTCTGTAGATGAGTCTAAATGTAATTCCGGACATTTTCAAGAAATTGGACAAGCCAATGCATTAAATCATTTATTTACCATGATGATGGTATATTTTGATGTGCATTGGTGGATTACACTAACCGAAAAAAATTGGATTTTTCGCACAATTAAGCCTAATTTTATAAGTTTTTACACAAATTATCGGATAAATACTCAAACAATTATTGGACTAACAAAAGGTTTTACATGAGCAAAAAAACTACCGGAACTCCTTCGGAATTAATAAATCAACTAAGGCGTGAAATTGATACGATCGATGAACAAATTTTGGATCTTATTAATCGGCGAATTGAGAAAGCCAGGGGTATCGGACAAGTTAAAAAAGCAAATGGATTACCTGTATTTGTTCCAGAACGCGAGGAATTTATTTTTAATCGGTTAAAAGAACTGAACAAAGGGCCTATTAATAATAACGCTCTCGCTGCGATATTCCAATGCATAATCGAAGAAACTCGGCGGTTTGAAGAATAACAAAAGGGTTCTTAAGGTGATTGAATGACGGGCAAACAAAAGGCAATATTAATTATAATTTTTCTGATTCCATTTTTATTTATCGACATAATCAATTATCTTACAGAACCATCAAAATACGATGTTTCTGAAGAAATTACCTTTCTGATTCCGAAGGGAGCCAGCTTGAATCAAGTTGCCGATACATTATCGCATTATGACATCATTGACAATAAAGAAATTTTTGTTGTTCTCGGTAAAGTCACCGGTGCAGAAAACAAACTACGTGCAGGTCGTTATCGTTTCAACAGCCAGATGGATTATTATGAAATATTCGATTATCTGACCGGTACCAAAAGTGAACCCATTTACATTACCGTAATAGAGGGCTCCTCCAATGAGATGGTTGCCGATGCATTTGCTGGTGGATTGAATATTGATCGGCAGAAATTTTTACAATTATGCAGGGATTCTCTCTTTATTGAACGCATTTTGGGTGAAAAACGGCCAAGTTTATTGGGTTACCTGATGCCTGAAACGTACGCGTTCGATTGGGGTACAAAAGAAGAGCAGATCATCCGTTATCTTGTGCGTCAGACGCTTAAAATTTTTGAACGTGACAGTGTACAAAAGGCGATGAATCATTTTCAGATGACACGCCATCAAGTCATCACCATGGCATCTATTATTGAGGGTGAAGCGATTTTAGATAAGGAACGCAGCACGATTGCATCGGTTTATCATAACCGCCTGGAACGTGGGATGAGATTACAGGCTGATCCGACTATCCAGTTTATTATTCCCGGTGAACCCCGGCGTTTACTTTATGATGATCTTAAAATTGATTCCCCCTATAATACGTATATATACAAAGGTCTGCCACCGGGCCCCATCAATAATCCCAGTAAGGCATCCATCTTAGCTGCTATTTCTCCAGAAAAGACAGATTATTATTACTTTGTGGCCAGAGGGGATGGTTCGCATGTGTTTTCCAGAACTGCTTCGGAACATGTCCGGGCCAAGGCCGAATTTGATAAAATCCGAAGAAAAGTGCGAGCAAATAAGAAATAAAAGGAAAAACATCGAATGGCATTTAATTTTTCCGAGTTAAATGATGTACAACAGAAAGCTGTAAAAACAACCGAAGGTCCTGTTCTCATTCTTGCCGGTGCCGGAAGCGGTAAAACGCGCACTCTGACATATCGTATTGCATATTTAATTGATGAAAAAAAAGTGAAGCCGTCAAATATTCTGGCAGTTACATTTACGAATAAAGCAGCCAATGAGATGAAAGAACGGGTTGAAAAACTGATTGAAGCAAATATTCAGCCTTTATGGATTGGTACCTTCCACAGCGTTTGTGCACGAATTCTCAGAAGGGAAGCCGATGCACTGGGCTATGAGCGCAATTTTTCGATTTACGATGTTGACGATCAGACCCAGGCCCTGAAAAAGGTAATGAGTAGTTTGAATATTTCTCGGCAGTTGTATACACCCAAAATGTTACAAAACCGATTGTCCCGTATGAAAAATAAATACCTTTACCCCCAAAATTATCTGGAGGCAGAGGGCGATGAGGAAATGCGGGAAATATTACCGGATATCTATAATTATTATCAAAGAGTTCTAAAGGAAAGTAATGCTCTGGATTTTGATGATTTACTGATAAAGCCCATTGAATTATTCAATCGTAAACCCGAAATATTAAAAAAATATGCGGACAAATTTAAATATGTGCTGATTGATGAGTATCAGGATATCAACCATGCCCAGTATTTATTTGTCAAAAAACTGGCTGAGGAACATAAAAATATCTGTGTGGTGGGAGATGAAGACCAATCCATTTATGGCTGGAGGGGAGCCGATATAACGAATATTCTCAATTTTAATCAGGATTTTCCGGATGCTGAGATATTTAAGCTGGAAGAAAATTATCGGTCCCACAACAACATTCTGCAAGCCGCAAATTCGGTAGTTAAAAATAACGAAGACCGTATGGGCAAGCAATTATGGACTCAGCTGGAAGCTGGTTCAAAAATCATCGTCTATGAAAACGATGATGAAATGAGTGAAGCCAAAAAAGTTGTGGAGACTATTCATGACGAGATGTATACTAAAAAACGCAGTTTTAATGATATTGCCATTTTATACCGTACCAACGTACAAAGCCGTGTAATTGAAGATGAACTAAGGCGTAATGCCATTACCTACAATGTTGTGGGCGGTATTAAGTTTTATGACCGCAAAGAAATTAAGGATTTGCTGGCCTATCTTCGCGTTATTGTCAATCCGGCGGATACCGTCTCCCTGAAGCGCATTGTCAATTTCCCATTGAGAGGTATTGGCGAAACAACGGTAAATCGCATCGAAAAATTTGCAGAGGAAGATGAAATATCCTTATTTGATGCAATGGGCCGAGTCGATGAAATTCAAAAAATCTCAGCAGCAATGGGAAACAGGGTTATTGAATTTTATAATCTTATTACCCAGTTCATCAAATTGAAAGATAAACTGGATCCTACGGAGTTGGCTTCCAGCCTGGCCTCGGAAGCGGGATTGATCAATCACTATAAAACGGAGTACGATCAATATGAAGCCGAAAGCCGGGTTGCCAATATTCAGGAATTGATTAATAGTATCGGAGAATTTATTGAACGGGCCGATGAAACGAATATAGAAGCAAATTTAGCATCGTTTTTGGAAGAGGTCTCGCTGCTCACGGACGTGGATCAATGGAATGACAGAGCCAATGCGGTGACGCTAATGACGCTGCACGCTGCCAAAGGGCTGGAGTTTCCGGTTGTATATATTACAGGACTAGAAATGGGTCTGATTCCGTTGCAACGCAATTCTGCTGATTTAAAGGAGTTGGAAGAAGAACGGCGACTGCTTTATGTGGGCATGACCCGGGCCGAACAGAACTTGTATTTAAGCTATACCAATCGGCGCCGTCGGCAGGGTGCGTTCAAACATACTACGCCTTCTCTATTCTTAGATGAAATTCCTGTTGAATATCTTGATGTTCGGAGCAAGGACACGTCCCAATATAAACCCAGGAAAAACCGTAAAAATGCCAGGCGTAAAAAGATTGAAGATTATTTCGAAAACGGCAGCTCGCAAGACGATGCAGACCAAATGTACAAAGTTGGTCAACCGGTTTATCATGAAACTTTCGGAAAAGGCGAAATCATAAATCTTGAAGGTAACGGAGATAAAATGAAAATCACCGTACATTTTGAGGATGAAGATCTTGTTAAAAAGTTAATAAAAAAATATGCAAATTTATCTCCGGTTGAGTCGTGATTTAATTGTCATAATGAAACTTAGCATTTAAAATTAAATTAAATCTGCTTTGTGTGTCAAGTTGGATTGAAATACGAAGTAAAAACAGTGTTAATATGAGTGATGATTTTTACTGAAAATATTTAAAAAGTTAGTCGAACCAATTAACAGATAACTATTGAGCCGTATACCTATGATGAATAATTTCGTAAAGTGGATAATCGTTGCGTTAATAATATCCTTTACCGGTGTGTATGCACAGGGAGAGTCGGAGAGCGAAGCTTTCTCTTACCCGCTCAAATTATACAATCAGGAATTTTATGATTTAGCAGCCCAGCAATTCGTCAAATTCTATAGTAAACATCCAAACAGCAGCAAAGTGGATGATGCCAAGTACTATGCCGGTATGTCTTTTTTCAAGCAACAAAAATATGATAGAGCACGACTTGAATTTCAATCGCTGGCTATTGAACATCCTAAAAGTGAATGGGCACCGGAAGGCTGGTTTAATACCGGCAAATCATATGAAAAATTGAATGATTTACAAGAGGCGGCCAAATCGTATAAAACCATACGTTTGCTCTATCCGGACCATGCCCGGGCCCCTGAAGGCTTATATAAAACCGGTGTCATATATTTAAAGATTAACGACTATCAGGAAGCTTATCGCTCCCTGAATATTATTTTAGAACGGTATCCTGCTTCCAATTACTATTATCCTGCACTGGCCAAAATTACCCGGACACTCTTGGCCCGAAATGAATTACAAAAAGCCCTATCCCTGGCAGATAAGGTTATTGCAGGCGACGCGGACAATGAAAGTAAGGCGGAAGCGTTGTTTATCAAATCCCAAATCTATCTGAAACAAGAATATCATGAAGAAGCCATTAATCACTTATTGACGGTTATAAATCAATACACTGAAAGCCCCATTTATATAGACGCCCTGATTACCCTGGGCCGAATCAATATGCAGAAGGAAGCATACGAAGAAGCTTATAAATATCTTAATCGGGCTTTGGATGTCGCAAATGATAAGCAATTGATCAATGAATTACATTTGAACTTGGGAGATGTGCATTATTTAAACGGAAAATATGCGCTGGCTAAACAAGCATACGAATCATGTGAGTTTTCCCGGGGCGATTCATTAGATGTTATAACCCGAATTAAAACTGCTTTGGCGCTTAATAAACAGGGTTTAACCCAGCAGGCGCTGGAGTTACTCAGTGCTTTGCATAGCATGGCCACCTTTACAGAACACAAAGGAATGAGAGTCGAAATCAACGAATTGCAGTTAACCTGGTTAATTGAAAGCGAAAACATTGATGAAGCAATCATTTTGCTGAATAAATTGTTGCAAAATACAGAAGATGAAACGCTTACCGTGCAGTATACCGTGAAACTGGCCGAGTTACTGAAACGACAGAATCGTTGGCATGATATCATTCGCGAATTACAACCTTTTGTTGTCGGACAATCTAAAAATCCACATCAGGATGCCGTTATCTTTTATCTGGCATTAGCTCATGAAAACATTGAGGAATATAATCAAAGCCGATATTATTATGATCGCATCGTGAGCCAGTTTCCGGGCTCTGAATATTATGATCGGGCAGAAAATAATCTGGAATATTTAGTCGATTATACCATGATCGATCAGGACTATGCGGTAACACAACTGGCCGGGTTGATGGGGGAGATGGTCTCCGGTCAACCAAAGGGTTATCTCCATTTTAAACTGGGACAATTATATTTCAATCATCTCAAAGAATATCAGAATGCCAAAAGGCAATTCGAAGAAGCGCTGGCGTCTGATGCCCAAAATATAGGTGATATTTACTTATGGTTGGGTAAAACATCTTTAAAATTGGCCTACAAGCAGGATGAAAATAGTTCGGAATTGCAGCAAAAATTAAAAAACGGCCGCGATTATTTCAAGAAGTCCGTACGTAATGGCACAACATGTTCTGCTCCCGATGAAGCATCTTGGTTAATGGTAAAGACAAGCATTGGATTGGATACTATTCCACCGCAAAGAGAAAAACGGTTAATCAAGCAATTAATATCCAAATATCCCGAAAGCCCGTTTCGAGAAAATTGGTATCAGCACATTGCTGTTACGTTGGCGTTTGAACCCACCACCATGGATTCGTCTATTCAGTATTTTGACCAATTAATCAAAGAGTTCTCTAATTCTCCGCGGATTGCCGAATACCTTTTACAATACGCTAAACTCATCGAGGAAATTCGGCGGGATCAATCACTTAATTTGTATAAAATTATTGTGTCGGAACATCCTTACAGCAATCAGGCCCCTGAAGCGCTGGTAAAGGTAGCTGAAAATTATGAAAAAAATCAGCAGCATAAAGAAGCTGCCATACTCTATGAAAAACTGATATCCGATTACTATTACACTGAAATGGCGTCGGAAGCGCGTTACAGCCTTGGGCATCATTACATGCAGGCTGGCCAGATCGATAAAGCCGGAAAATTGATGAAGGAACAACTCACCGCATCGTTTTTCAATGATTATCTGTTAACCAAAGAATTTATTCCGCACCGTCTGTATAAACATTTTTATTTTCTAGGCAAAATACATAGTGAAAATCAAGATTATCAAACGGCAATCGACTATTTCAAACGTTATCTTAAATTTAGTCCAAAAGGAGATTACGCCGATGATGCTCGCTTTGCCATCGGATTGATATACTATCAGAACAACCAGCACATGATTGCCATGGAGAGTTTTCGGTCTATATCAAAGGAAAATACCTCTCTTTATAGACAAGCGCTGCAGCGTATTGCTGACATCCATTTTAAAAATGAGAACTATGCCGAAGCCGTTATTGCTTACACAAAATTAAGAAAAGAGGTTACTGATAAAGATATGCAAGCCCGGGCCTATGCTCGATTAATAGTGAGTTTGCTGCGACAGGGAAAACTAAACGAGGGCGAACAACATATTCGAACCTATAAGAATCAGTTCTCCTCTTATCAAGATTATAAAGCCCTCTTTATACTGGAATTGGGCAAGTATCATCGTACGCAGAAAAATTTCGACCGAGCTCAGCGTTACTTCAAAGACGTTAAAAACAAATATAAATCTACTCAATACGTAGATGATGCCGATTACTTTCTGGCTTTGATTTATGTCACCCTCAATAAAACCGACGAAGCATTCGATATTTTAAGTAACTTTTACACCAACTACCCGGAAAGCGATCAATTAGGAGCGGCTCTGAATACACTTGGTAATTTGTATTACCGATCGGAAAAATATGACTCGGCTATTTCCATGTTCAAGAACGCGTTGAAATATAAACCGAATAATGAATTGGAAAAGAATATAATCTCAAATTTAATTAAAACCTATGCCTTTACGGGGTTTTGGGATGCGGCGCAGGGAATGGCCCGTAAATATATTGATAAATTCCCATATGCCGATGATATCATTGATAAAAAAATAACGATTGCCCGCGGATATATTAATCTTAATCAATATCAAAAAGCTGTCGAGTATTTAAGGAAACTGAAACCGGAAGCCGATAGTGAACGTGAGCCCGAAGTGCAGTTTTACATTGGAGAAGCTTATTTCAAAGCCGGTCAGTATGAAGATGCTATCGCCGAATATGTAAAAATTCCGATGTTATCCAAGAAAACCAAATTACAATGGGAAGCAAGTGCTCTATACTATTCCGGCCAAAGCTATGAAAAATTAGGCCGTATCAATGATGCTGTGCGTATGTACCGTGAAATCATAAAACGACCCGGTATCGATGCGGTATTAAAGAAAGAAGCGGAAAAGCGCATTAGCCAAATCAAATAATGTGTATCATTTTGCAGGAGATGCTATGAAGCGTTTGATACTATTTGTCATAATGATCGCTATGGGACAAATGATATATTCCTGTTCCAGGGCGACTCAATCGGATGAAGAACTGTCCGTGAATTTTGCTGATTCACAACTGCAGGCTCAGGTGGAAGACTTGCAGGAAAAAATCGATGATAATCCGAATAACCAGGAGTATCGCAGACAGTTGGCCACGCTTTTACATGAAAACGATCGGGGATTACAGGCCATTAAAGTTCTGGAAAACGGATTTGCTGAGGATCCCAATAATATTGAATCTAAGTATCTTTATGGTCAGATCGCCCTTGATCTGGGCGACCGGGTAAAAGGTTACAAGGCCTATAAAGAAGTACTGTTGAGCAGCCGTGGCAATGACTACCTGGATCGAATTGCTCCGGAGTTTGTCGATGCATTTGATATCCAAACCGTTGTCAATACGGAAGCCAACGAAGCCTTTGGAAATTTTTCACCCGATGGTAATACAATTATTTACCAATCGGATGAGAACGGAAAGTGGGATATCTTTACGTATGACTTGGCTGCCGGCACTCAATCGCCTGTTATAACTTCTGATGCTCACGATGAACATCCGGCCTTCTCCAATGACGGTAGTTATATTGTTTATACGTCCACAAAAGATGATCATCGGGATGTGAGCTATAATCAAAAACTAAGGGAAATTTATCGTTACGATATTGAAGCGGATCAATATTTAAACATGACAACCAACGGCTCGAACGATTGGCGGCCCCGTTATGATAACACCGGTAAGTATATCGTTTTTGTTTCCGAACGAAATGATCTGCGTGAGGTAAACTTTTTGCAGAAAAAAGGAAGCATCTTCTATATGGAAAACGACGGAAGGTTCCAGCTTGAAGTAACCTCACATGATTATAATGATGGCAATCCGGTAATCATGCCGGGAAGTACAGAGGAAGAAGGAATAATTTATTTCGACTCCGACCGTAACGGAAGTTATGATATTTTCAGAACTGATTTTAAGGGTGAGGATTTAAAACAAATCACCTTTAATCCGGATTGGGATGACGTAGGCCCCGACATTAACACGTTTGCCGATAAAATTGTTTTCTATTCCAACCGGAATGGTAATTATGAACTCTATTTGATGAATATGGACGGTTCGTCTCAGCAAAAGATAACTTCCAATCCGGCCAAAGATCTAAATCCAATTTTTTCACCGGATGGCAAAAAGGTATTATTTCATTCTGACCGTAATGGAAATTTTGATTTGTATATGCTCGATCTAACCTCGCAACAACGCGACTATACGCTGAGTGAGGTCATATCCAAAATAGACCGTTCGTTAAACGAAGTTCAGTGATCGATTTATACAAATCATTTTTATCTGCCCTTCATGAGCCGGGTATTTCTTGCCCGGCTTTTTTATTGAAAACCATTCCTTTGCTTGGTACATTTATTATTTGAACACATAGCAGATGGAAGATATGAATTTAGAACAATTGATAGATTATCTGGCAAATGATAGCGAGTTCCAGAAACGATTAACCAAATGGCTGGTGTTTGATGCCCGGACTGCGCGACACAAGCCATTCCCCGACGATTTGAATCCGAATTTAATGTCTATCCTTAAGCAAAAAGGCATAGAGGAATTATTTACACATCAGTATGATGCCTACAACGCCATTCGCCAAGGTAAACATGTTGTCGTCGTTACTCCCACTGCTTCCGGAAAGACACTCAGCTACAACCTACCGGTGTTCGAAGATATGCTTTTGAATCGTGAAACCCGCGCTCTCTATCTTTTCCCCACAAAGGCGCTTTCTCAGGATCAGGTGAATGAAACCCAGGATCTGGCAGCCAGACTGGACAAAGACATTAAAACATTTACTTTTGACGGTGATACGCCGGTTAATATACGCAGAACTATTCGCAGTGCCGGTCATATTGTAGTAACTAATCCAGATATGTTACATCAGGGAATTCTACCACATCATACCTTATGGATTAAACTTTTCGAAAATTTGCGCTATGTGGTGATTGATGAAATTCATGCATACAGAGGTGTGTTCGGCTCTCATCTGTCCAATGTTGTGCGCAGGTTGAAGCGCATTTGCCGGTTTTATGGTTCGGATCCGCAATTCATATGTTCTAGTGCGACGATTGCCAATCCACAGGAACTGGTTGAAAACATTCTGGAAGAAAATGTCACCCTCATCGATAATAATGGCGCACCTTCCGGTAAGAAGCATTTTTTATTTTATAATCCTCCGATCGTTAATGCAGAGCTTGGCTTACGTAGAGGGGTCGTTAATGAAACCCGGCAAATCATGCGTAAACTCATACCCACCGGGGCTCAGGTGATCATCTTTGCCCGTAGCCGACAACGGGTAGAATTGCTGGTTACGTATTTGCGAACTCTGGCCCAACAATTAAAAATGGACCCGGATAAAATACAAGGTTATCGAGGCGGATATCTGCCCAAACAGCGCCGAATAATTGAGAAAGGATTAAAAAACAGCCAAATACAGGTTGTGGTCAGTACGAACGCCCTTGAATTGGGGATTGATATCGGGCAGTTGGATGTATCCCTGATGGCCGGGTATCCCGGTTCCATTGCCAGTGCCTGGCAGCAATCCGGCAGAGCCGGTCGCCGGCGCAGCACTTCACTAACCATACTGGTAGCGTCCAGTTCTCCTTTGGACCAATATATCATTGAACACCCGTCGTATTTTTTTGAACGGAATCCGGAAACCGCCCACATTGATAATAATAATCTGCCGATTTTAATGAGTCACTTAAAATGTGCCAGCTTTGAATTACCCTTTAAAGAAGAAGAAATATTCACTCAGGATATTACCGGCCAATTACTGGATTTCCTGGCTGAAGAGCGAGTTTTGCGTAAAACCGACGGTAAATATTTTTGGATGCAGGATATCTATCCCGCCGATGAAGTCAGCCTTCGGAATGCTGCCCCGGAAAATGTTGTTATTATTGATACACATGCCAATAAACAGGTGATTGGTGAAGTCGATTTGTTTTCAGCGCCGGAAATGGTTCATACAGAAGCGATATATTTCCACCAGAGCATACAGTATTTCGTGGATCAACTGGATTGGGATGAACGCAAAGCATATGTTCACAAAGTTAATGTCGATCACTATACCGATGCAATAACCAAAACGGATTTAAAAGTGCTGGATGTTTTACAGGAGGGTTCGGAAACCGATGATCCGTTCCAAAAATTTTTTGGTGAAGTGGCCGTAAGCCGAGTAACTACCGGTTATAAAAAAATAAAGCTCCATACTCATGAAAACATAGGGATGGGACGCGTATATCTCCCGGAAATGGAAATTCAGACTAATGCCTTATGGTGGGAATTCCCGGATCAGCTGCGTAGCGATCCTTATTTTACAGAATCCATTATTGGCGAGGGATTGCGGGGTATTGCCCATGCTTTGCAAAACCTGACGCCTTTGTACATCATGTGTGATGTTTCTGATATTGCCGTAGTCCCAATGGTAAGGGCACCCTTCAGCCAGAAACCTACCATATATGTCTATGATAAATATCAGGGAGGTATTGGCTTATCCAAAAAGTTGTTTAATATCGATAAACACGTTCTCGATGCAGCACGAAATCACATTGAAACTTGTCCTTGTGGGCAGGGCTGCCCCTCATGTACGGGTCCGGCTATGGAGGGCGGTTTATTTGGAAAGAGCAGTGCTGTTAAAATACTGAAAACGCTTAAGTTGCAAGACTGATCAATAATGGATATCAAAGACAAACTGGCGTATTATTCTGCCTACCGAAAAAAACCCAAAAACTCGAAGAGCGATAATGTCTACTCCTCACTGCAAGCATTAAGGGATTATTTCGATGGCGAATTTAGCGAGCCTTCAACATCTTATTTAAAAATATCCCGAAAATTTTCGCTATTTAAGGAACAGAACGATTCCACAATTGCCATTCCGTTTTTATCAGCAAATAAACATAAAGCGGCATTTAACTTAAAAGATTGTATTTTTTTTGATCTGGAAACCAATGGGTTAGCCGGTGGAGCAGGTACTTTTGCATTTTTACTTGGATTTGGTTATGTAGAAGATGGTGATTTAATTGTGAATCAATATTTCTTGCCCGATTACGGACGCGAATATTCACTGTATACACAGCTGCTTAATATGCTGAATCAATATCATACATTAATATCGTATAACGGTAAATCGTATGATTTTCCATTATTTAAAACCCGATTGATCCTTAATCACTTACCGGGAGAATTTAACTCACTTCAGCATGTTGATTTGTTGCATATTGCCAGAAGAATATGGAAGCGAAGTCTGCCGGCATGTGATTTAAATTCAATTGAGACTTATGTATTGCAAAAAGAACGTTCAGAGGATATTCCGGGCTATTTGATCCCCCAGGCATATATGAATTTTTTACAGACGGGTGTAATTCATGATATCATAAAAATTATCGAACATAATTATCATGATATCGTTTCTTTGGCTCAACTACTTTTGTTATTTAACCGTATCGAAAAAGAACCTAATTTATTGAAAGATAATCAGGCTCTTTTTTCTTTAGCTCAACTGGCCTATAAACAAAACCATCAGGCGTACCTGAATCGCTTTATAACGGAATATGAAAAACATAGAGATCCCAATAAAACCGAGCAGATGCTGGTTTGGCAAAGTCTTCTGCATAAAAAAAGATCGGAGTGGGTGGAAGCGATCAGTCTCTGGGAAAATTTGATCCGTTCCAGAAAATTTGGTCTTTTTGCCCTGGAAGAGTTGGCTAAATACGAAGAACATGTGGTTAAAAATTACGAGAGAGCGCTGCAGCTGACGACTCGGGCAATTCACAATGTCCAAACATTAAATGAGCTGCATTCCACTGTTTTTCAGGATGATGCCTTAAGCCGTTTTTTGCACCGCAGGCGCCGTCTACAGGGAAAATTATCTTGACAGTCTATTTAAGCCTAACTATATTCTAACATGAGTTAAATTTTCTCAAATTTAAATTATATTGGAGTCCATCATGCAATATAAAAACCTTGCAGAGATGTTTTTCAACAAACGGGAAACTCTGGGTGAGAAAGCGGCTTATCGCTTTAAGGAACACGGTCAATGGAACGAGGTGTCCTTTAAAGAGGTCGTAGATACGGTAGAAAAAATTGCTGCAGGTTTATCCGCAAAAGGCATCAAAAAAGGAGATCGGGTTGGCTTAATTTCACCCAATCGTAAGGAGTGGGCTTACACCGATTATGCGACCATCACCATGGGCGCTATTTTAGTACCGATTTATCCATCGCTCTTAGCAGACCAGATTAAATACATTCTTAATGATGCCGAAGCAAAACTGCTGGTTGTATCCGACGAAATCCAGATGGAGAAACTACAGCCGGTATTAGACGATCTTGAACACACCAAACATTTTTATATTCTCGACTTTGAGGGCGATAAACTGCCGGCACCCTGGAAACCCTATAATGATTTAATCACTGAGGGTGAGCAATTTCTGAAAAAAAATGAAAAATATGTAATAGACCAAATAAAGAAAATTGATAGTGATGACTGGTGCAGTATCATTTATACCTCGGGTACGACCGGCAGACCAAAGGGGGCCATATTAACCCACACAAATTTTTTACATAACATCGAATCTTCCACCTCCATTTTACCCATCACTCAGGAGGATACCTTTTTATCTTTCTTGCCGCTCAGTCATATATTTGAACGTATGGCCGGACATTATTTAAGCTTCTATCATGGTTGTACGGTGGCCTATGCAGAAAGTATTGATACGGTGGCAGAAAATCTGGGAGAGATAAGACCGACGGTTATGGTTTCCGTTCCCCGGCTGTATGAAAAAATTTATGCCCGGGTGATTGAAAATGTTGAAAACGGCCCCCCTTTAAAAAGACATATTTTTAATTGGGCAATAAAAGTTGGCGATAGGTACATCGAAAAAGTTATGAATAAGCAAGCGGTCGGTGGAACGTTAGCAATTAAAAATAAGCTAGCTTATAAGCTGGTTTTTAAAAAATTAAAAGAACGCGTTGGGGGCAAACTAAGATTTTTCGTCAGCGGGGGAGCTCCACTGTCGCCGGAGATCGCCAAATTTTTTGGCTCTGCCGGGTTGCTGATTTTAGAAGGCTATGGTTTAACCGAGACATCACCGGTCATTGCCGTCAATCGCCTCGATAATTTTCGGTTTGGTACGGTCGGACCTCCCATACCGGAAGTGGAGGTCAAAATCGCAGAGGATGGCGAAATCCTCACCCGGGGTGCACATGTGATGAAAGGGTATTATAAGCTGGAAGAAGAAACAAGAGAAGCTATTGATGAAGACGGCTGGTTCCATACGGGTGATATCGGCATTATTGAAGATGGATTCCTAAGGATTACAGACCGCAAAAAAAATATCATTGTCACTTCCGGAGGTAAGAATATTGCACCTCAGCCTATTGAAAATAATTTGATTAACTCTAAATATATAGAGCAGGCTATGCTGGTGGGTGATAAAAGAAAATTTTGTTCAGCCGTTATTGTTTTGGGAGAAGATGCTGTTCGCTCTTGGCTAAAAGAAAAAAATATTACCGCAGATAATTATGACGAAATGATTAAAAAAACAGAGGTCAAAGAACTAATACGAAGCGAAATCGATAGGGTAACAGCGCATTTAGCTCGATATGAGACCATTAAAGATTTTATCTTAGCCAACGAACCTTTTTCTATCGAAAACGAACAATTAACGCCTTCACTTAAAATAAAACGGCATGTGGTTGAAAAAGTTTATGGGGGTGAAATAGACGCGATTTACGAA
>WJIP01000393.1 GCA_014730185.1 Caldithrix sp.
CTCTATATATATATAATAGGACAGGTTTCACAATTGCTGCTATAACCCCTGCAAACTCGTTTGGAGCGATTGGTTCAGAAAGAGCCATATAGCCGCCTATCATTTATTCCTGAAAATTAAAGGATTCACAGCATCATTTGGTCTTATAACACTATTTCATCAGGATTAATTTTCTGGTTTGGGTGTTTCGGCCGGCCTTCAACCGATAGAAATACACGCCACTGCTCAGCCCGTTAGCATTCCACGACGCTTCGTGCAGACCCGCTCTCTGTTTCCCATCAATTAGAGTTGCCGCCTTTTGTCCGTTAATATCATAGATGATCAGTTCGACATATTGGTCAACGGATAACGCATACCGAATATTGGTTTCCCCATTAAAAGGATTGGGATAATTCGGATACAATACGATCTGTGCAGGCAGATTCTTTTTCTGTACTCTTTCCAGTCCACTGGGACTTCCGGGTAAAAAATAGCGGATAAAGCGCGGGCGATAGGTATCGGCGTTGTCATACAATTCGTTATAATCGGAGGTATTGACATTGTAACTAATCAGCAGATTACCGCCATCTGACAGGTGCGGATGAGCCTTGGCGTTGTAAACGTATCCGCCAACGTACATAGTGTCTTCGGGGCAATCGTAAAGATACTGTACCGGTTCAAAAGGCCCGGTAATGCCATCGCCATATCGCGTGCATACCCAACCTTCGAATTCGAAGACGGCGATAAAGCGACCGTCATTTAGAGGCGTCACGCTGAATTCCTGCGAAATGCTATCCGTCAGCACCGCACAGTTTGTTATATCACTTTGCCAACTGCGGCCGTCCCAAAATTCATAATATTCAAAATCCTCGATATGTTCCGGTTGTACCCGGGAGACGACCATCTGTTTGAAATTCAAAGGACGGTTGCGCGGCCCGTAAACGTAAATGTACCCATCAGCGCCGGGATTGCCGGAAGCGGCGGTCATCGGCATCACCGCCTGACCAATGACAATTTCTATACCATCATCGTCTTTATGAAACAGCGGGGCGTCCACCTGTCGGTAGTTAATGATATTGTGATCGGCGTCCAGTTCAAATGAAATTAATGTTACGCCGTCAATTTCAAAGGAAACTAATCCGGACGGATCAAATAACCGCAATCCGTAGATGTAAAACCGATCGTCAATCCGGATACCGTCCATCGGCCAAATCCAGTCGCCTTCACCGGAGTTTGGCGTATCCGCTTTGAAAAGGGCCTCAGGCTGATTTTGATCGTCGGTTTCCCAGTGAAAACTAATTTCATCCTCGACGGGGCTTTTGGTATTCAGACTGCCAATGCTGTTGCGGATCATTTGACTGTTTTTACGGGCGTTGTTCTCATCGACCTCGCCGATGAATGTATCGCCGAATAAAAACATGGTGGTGTCATCTTCCGGGTTGCCCGGGGCGTCGTATGCAGAGAAGGGAATGGAATAAGTTGCATCGCTGCCGGTCCATCCCGAGTCCCTGTCGAAAAGAGCGGTCCACTCGGGTTCTTCGATAACCGACGGCTCCCGGTCGACTTCGGTTAATTGTAGCTGGGCATTCCCATTAAATGTGATGACAATTAAAGCGGTTAAAATGGTCTTGAACTTCATAATGGATAAACTCGCTTAAAATGCTTTGATGACAATGTCATAATAGGACTTTATTTTTATAGCAAATTAAACGGCGTATTATTTTAAATCAAATTAACTTTGGTTTTTGATTTTATACATTATTTATATTTCATCGCCACTGAAGCATACTTTCTTGGAGGCTGAAATGAAGCGGAATTGTTTTGTCAGGTGTATGTTGTTCCCCGGGGCCAGCCGTCCGTTTGGAATGGCAAAATAAAGCATGATGCAAGGCTTTGCCGGTATAATCCGCAGTGGCCCGAACGCACAGCACCGATGCCGGCATGTGCACGGATAGAGAGCACATCCGCGCTCATACTTTTGCTTACCAGGAGCAGGACTAATAAACCCGTAATAACACATAAAATTCTTGCAATCCCGAAGTGCATCAATATCTCCAAGCCTGATTGCAAAACGTAGACTGATGACCCGATGGTATATACTAGTAAAACGTTTCCTTATTTGCTATTTAAATATCAGCGGAAAAACAATGCGATCCTGTCGCACACGAAACCGGTTTTTACCCGTATGTTCTTCAGATCTGTTCATTTTTGTTTGCATTGCAGGAACCGCCTTGGGTTCATGAAAATGCCATGTCTTAAGCCCTCATTACCGTAAACCCTTCCGTTGCCACAGCTTCAACCTAAAGGATTAAAACGATGTATAAAATAGGGTCAATAAATTATAAAAGAACAAAATGTTTGCTAAAGCAGGTATTCCGTCCGGCATGGTAATTTCCGAATAGGTGTTCTCTTTTCATTGTCCGTAAAATTGATTATATTGCCTGCCTTATTTTGCAGTGTATCTTAAAAAAAAAAGAGCGGCACAAGTCCCTGTGAAAACGATGTAAAAATGTATTCATCATTGGACCAAGCGGAAAGGGCATTATGGCGTTGAAAGATAAGAAAATAAAAGTACCCAATACACTGGTGCTGATTTTTTCCATTATGGTGCTGGTGGCCATTTTAACCTGGTTTGTCCCCGGCGGGCATTACGAACGGGAAATGGTGGACGGCCGGGAATTGCTGCAACCCGATTCCTACAACCAGCGGTCCAATATTCCTCAGGGCCTGAGCGCTTTATTGCAGGCGCCCATTAAAGGATTTGTGGACGCCGCCCGGATCATTGCCTTTATTTTGATTGTCGGCGGGGCTTTTGTCGTTATTCAGAAAACCGGCGCCGTCGATGCCCTTATTCAGAAAATCGCCCGTGCCCATCAGCATTCCAAATTCCTGCAAACCCTGCTGATTCCCCTGATTATGACTGTTTTCTCCTTATTCGGATCCATATTCGGCATGAGCGAAGAGGTGATCCCCTTTATCCTCATTTTTGTCCCCCTGGCCATTTCCCTGGGCTATGACTCCATCGTCGGGGTGGCCATGCCCTTCATCGGCGCCGGGGTGGGCTTTGCCGGGGCCTTTCTGAATCCCTTCACCATTGGTATCGCTCAGGGTATCGCCGATCTGCCGCCGTTTTCCGGGGCCGGTTACCGAATTATTTGCTGGTTGGTCGTAACCACCGTGGCCATCGTCTTTGTCATGGTTTATGCCGCCCGCATCCGCCGTGAACCGCAAAAAAGCCTGACGTATGACATCGATCAATACTGGCGTGATCACGTGCAGGAAAACCATGACGATAATGCCGGCATGAAGCTGTCCAAATCCCATCTCACCATATTGTCTATTTTCGGCCTGGCCATTATCATGCTGATTGTGGGGGTTACCGTATTCAAATGGTATATCAACGCCATTTCCGCGTTGTTTTTCGGAACAGCGATTATTATAGGCCTGGTGTCTCATCTATCCCTGGATGAATTGGCCGAGTCCTTTGTCAGTGGGGCTAGAGATCTGGTGGGTGTGGCCTTCATTATTGCGTTTGCCCGGTCCATCCTGATTATTGCCTCCGACGGACAGATCATTGACAGCATCCTGCACGGTCTTTCGGGACTGGTCAGCGGAGCCCATCCGGTGCTGGCCGCCCAACTGATGTTTCTGGTGCAAAGTGTTATTAATGTGTTTGTCCCTTCCGGCAGCGGGCAGGCGGCGTTGATCATGCCCATCATGGCTCCTCTGGGTGATTTGCTGGAAGTGACGCGGCAGACGGCGGTGCTGGCCTTTCAAATGGGGGACGGTTTCACCAATATGATCATTCCCACCTCCGGAGTAACCATGGGCGTGCTGGGTGTGGCCCGCATTCCGTACGAAAAGTGGTTTCGATGGATGATTTCGTTGCAAATTATCTTTTTTGTTCTGGCGCTACTTTTGTTAATACCGCCGGTACTCATGCAGTGGGGACCGTTTTGATAACCGGACCGAGGCAAACGATTGGTTCTGCCCCTTCTCAAATCGGGTTTTGGGTTTAGTCATCGAGCGGAGGTATCTCGGCATCGGGGATAGGCCCGAAATCGGAAGCGGCGCAGTTGTCGTTGACCTGTTCCTCGGTCTTTGCCCCGGGAATAGCGGTCTGGCAGGCCGGATGAGAAATGCAGAAGCGCAGGCTGACCTGGGCCATGGTCTGATCCGGATAGCGGTTGAACAGCGGTTTCATTTTTTCCAGATTGTCCAGATAGCGGTTTAACTTTTCCGGCGCTAAATTCATGGAACGATGATCTTCTGCGCTGAAGGTGGAGGTTTTATCGAACTTGCCGGTCAACAATCCAAACAGCAGGGGAATGCGCACAATGACGCCAATGCCGTATTGGATGGCTTTGGGAAATAACACCTTTTCCGCTTCCCGTTCCAGTAGATTGTACCGCACCTGGATGGAATCCAGAATATCGTGACGCTTATCCAGCAGGTGGGCCTGGTTGGTTTCCTGGAAGGACTGGATACTCAATCCGGCGTGTTTGATTTTGCCGTCTTTTTTGAGCTGTTGCAGGGCTTCCCATGGTTCATCCCGTTCCAGCTTATCCACATCGGGGCTGTGCAATTGCAAGATGTCCAGGGCTTCCACATGGAGGCGTTTCAGGCTTTGCTCCGCGGCAAACATGATGTAATCTTTAGTATAGGTTTGCTTGATGGCGCCATAGCCTTCATCATCCTCAGAGCTGGCATTGTAAAAATCGTTGCCCGCTTTGGTGGCGATGATGATGTTGTCTTTACCACGTTTTTTAATGACGTCAGCGATCAGTTTTTCGGAATGCCCGAATCCGTATACATCGGCGGTGTCAATCAGAGTAACACCCTGATCCAGGGCCTGGTGCAATGCTTTTTTGGAAACTTCATCATCGGTTGGACCCCAGTTCATGCCGCCGATGGCCCACGCCCCGAATCCCATAGTGGATACCTGCGGACCGCGCTGGCCTAATTGAGTATACTGCATAATAGCCTCCGTTCTTTTCAATATATCTTTTTATCGTAAAGTTATGATTTGCCGTTTTTTTCCCAGCTGTAAATACGCATGGGCGGGAAATTACGCAATTCCGTTTTTCTGCGGCCATTGCCCATTACCGGCGTGCATAACTCGGCCACCCGATTTCGTACCTGATAAGCTACAAAACGTCCGTTAGGCGCCAGTAATTCATCAATTTCTGCAATGAGATGCGCAGCCGTCTGCTCGTCGATATTGGAAAAGGGGATACCGGATACAATAACGGAAGGGGCTTGCAGATCGTACTGTTTTAAAATGGTACGTAATTCATTGGCGCTGCCCAGGTGGGCAATAAACCGTTTATCCTGAATCGTGCTGATCCAATTATGAAATTGCGGGTTCACTTCGATACTTAACAGTTTCGCATCGGGTCGCATTTTGGATAGAATGGTGCGGGTTGTGCCGCCGGTTCCCGGGCCCAGTTCCACAATGGTATGGGCTTTGGCAATTTCGGCTGCTTGCAGAATACGCTGCTGGATAAACCGGGAGCTGGGTATCAGGGAGCCCACCTGCATTGGATGTTTTAGGAATTCCATGATGAAGGTCAGCGGACTTCTATAGGAGGGAGACTTGCCATTGGTTGAGAATTGGTTTTTGGTCATTATTATTCCTTGATTATTGTCTTACACATGCCATGAGGCATGTCACTTAACAGTTTTGCATAATCAAATAATGTAATAAAAGTATTACCCTTTTTGCAATTATTTCAACGAATAAACCGGGGAATGACTTAAGGGAAATCATTTGAAATGTTAGCCCCGCCGTCTACCGCGGGGAAACCAAATAAGAAATACAGACCGGCCGCTGCACAACCGGCCTGTAATGATCGGTTACTTGACCAGCAGCATGCGTTTGGTTTGCACAAAATTACCGGCCCTGATGCGGTAGAAATAAATTCCTGACGATAAATTCTTACCATCAAAAATGGTTTCATGCAC
>WJIP01000394.1 GCA_014730185.1 Caldithrix sp.
ATATCAGGATCTGGTGTATATGTATCATCCAAAGTTAAACAAGTAAAAAAGGAAAATGTTGAAAAATGAACGGTAGGAATTTAATTTTCAGCCACTGCATAATTATGACCTACCGGAAAATTTTCCTAAACGTAAATAGTTGGCACAAAAAGCAAAAAGAAGTCTTCTCAGGTTAAATGGCCGATATTCGTTCATTACAGAACAATTAAAAAGGCTCCCAGTCGGGAGCCTTTTAAATATCTGAACTATTCTTAAAGATCAAAATGAACTAAGTGTTGTAGTGGCATCATCACCCATTTCAATCAGGGTGTTTGTCCAGACTGTTTCATCCTCATCGATAAGCTGGTACTGAGCCACGCCACCCGGAACCTCTTCAGTGATCCACCAGTGAATGGTTCCATCCTGTGAACTTGCTATATATTCAACCAGCCGGGTGTTGAAGGTCCCTGCAGGTGTTTCTAACTCCTCCTCGCGGATGGTAGCACCTTCAAGACTTTCTTCAGAGACACTTTCCGGCTTGGTGTAGACATAGGTGTCTTCCTGTACCGGGATTTCGCCTTCGTTCCCGTTGGCATCTTTCGCCCGAAGGCGAACAACTTCACCCTCAGAATTATCAATGAGCGCTTCGTAAATCCACTCATCTTCATCAACAATCCAACCGACACGCCACCACTCATCGCCATCATCTTCGCGTTTAAGCAGAGCACGTTCGATGGTAACTTTTTCATCATCATCGGATTGATCAAGATTAAACTTTGTATATTCGCCGGGGTTGTAACCGGTCTGTCCAACCCACAGTCCGCCTCCTGAATAGGCATACGCGAAGACAATCTGAGCCTGCAGCACCATAAATTGATTCCATCCAGGGGTTTTAGGCGGCGGCAGTTTCTCTTTTGGTGCGAGCTTTTTATACACTGCATTTTCAGCACGCTCAAATACCGCTCTTCCCAATCCGGATACCGCGCCGTCCACGATGGAATCAGCCACTGTTGCACAGCCTGAAATCATGAAAAACAACCCGGCAATCGCAGTAATGACTATCGCCTGCAATTTACGCATGTGATCATACCTCCTTTTATAATTGAACCTCTAGTTTAGTAAACTCTACAATAGATATTTTACTAATTACCGATACACACACTCTTCTTTTATGATTACTTAAAAATAGATCGAAATCAAGGTTTGTCAAGCGTTTTATTAAATCCTGTGATCGATCATACCAATCTATAAAGTTATGGCTATAGTCCTTGTGACGATCATTTATCGCTCGTATGACTTAAAAACCACTCATACAGCGCCGGATTGTTATACGTTTCTGTCCAGGAATCATGACCGGCTTGCGGATAAATGGTAAGTTTGGCCTTCCCTCCCGCTAGTTTGATAGCCTTGACCATATCCTCGGATTGTTGCACGGGCACTACTTTATCCTGGGCTCCATGGAATACCCAAACAGGTAAATGCTTCAGGCGGTGTGCTTTTTTGGTATCACCGCCGCCGCAGATAGGGGCAATGGCCGCAAAGCGGTTCGGATATTCAAAAGCCAGATTCCACGTTCCGTAACCGCCCATGCTTAAACCGGTTACATAAATCCGGTTCTCATCAACGTCATAGTCCTTCACCATCTGCTTAAGCAGCGCATCAAGGTTATCCACCGACCACCATTGCTCCGGCGGACATTGGGGAGATACGATAATGAACGGGAATTGCTGCCCCTGTTCAATCAACTTGGGCGGGCCGTGTATTTTGACTTTGTTCAGATCATCGCCCCGTTCACCGGCGCCATGCAGAAACAGCATCAATGGCCACTGTTTGGTAGAGTTGTCATACGCTTGGGGTAAGTAAAGTAGATAATCAACGTGTACCATCGTTTTAATTTCCCTCTGCAACGTGTGTTCAGACTGCTGTCCAACCATCATTGTGGACCGTGGTGTACAGCTAAACATAGCCGATATCACTCCAATCCATAGCAATGAATGAATGTTTTTCATTGGTAAAATCCTGTTTTTTAATCATATAAATTCTTTGTATAATAGCATAAAGACAACATTTTTTCAATTAATGGGTAAAAATGGATCCTGAAAAACCTAACATGGATGAACCAGAATTTCCAATAAACAAAAGCTACTAACTTTTGTATTGGATCAGAAACCAATATTGCCGGCGTATTAGTCTTCCGGTAATGCTCCTGAATATATTCTCTTATTTAATAATAGGCATTCCAGCTTTTAGCCTTAATTTCTTTCGGGCCGTTGGCATGCAAAGCTTCAACCAGACGCATGGTGATCTGTCGGTTGGTGATGAGCATTTTGTTATAGTCCACCGCCGCCCGCCGTATCATATAACCGTTGGTCAATTCATCCTTTTGAAAATTTTTAGGAATATTGATCACCAGATCAATTTTGCCTTTTTTGATATAATCAACCACATTGGGTGCTTTATCCTCCAACGGCCAGTTCAAATCCGTCGCCGGGATTTGATTGTCCTTTAAAAATTTAGCCGTACCGTGGGTGGCATAGATGCGCACCTTCATCTGCCATAACCGGCGAACGGATTCCAATAACTCTGCTTTGGATTCGATAGGCCCCGTGGAAAGGAGCACGGACCGAAACGGGAACCAGAAGCCCACGGCGGTCAGGGCTTTGAGATAGGCTTCGTTGAAATCATCGCCCAGACAACCGACCTCGCCCGTGGAGGCCATCTCCACACCTAACAGAGGATCAGCGCCCTCCAGGCGGGTGAAGGAGAACTGCGGGGCTTTTACGCCCACATAATTCAGCTCAAAAGCAGAACGCTCCGGTCGCTGAACCTCATGATCCATAATAACCCGGGTGGCCAGTTCAATCAGATTCAGCTTCAAAACCTTGGAAACAAAAGGAAAGCTGCGCGATGCCCGTAAATTACATTCGATAACCTTCACATCGTTTTGGCTGGCAATGAACTGGATGTTAAAGGGCCCTGTAATCTGCAATTGCGCGGCAATTTTAGCCGCAATCTGCCGGATGCGGCGGATGGTCTCCAGATAAAGACGCTGCGGCGGAAAAACCAGTGTGGCATCACCGGAATGCACACCGGCGTTTTCCACATGTTCGGATATGGCATACGCAATGATTGCACCTGTCCTGGCCACACCGTCGAATTCAATTTCTTTGGCGTTCAATAAAAATTTACTGATCACCGTGGGATATTCAGGAGATAGATTGACCGCCTTTTTCAGATACTCGGCCAGCTCGTCATCGTTGGAGGCCACAGCCATAGCGGCCCCGCTCAATACATAGGACGGACGAACGAGTACGGGGTACCCCACTCTGTTGGCAAAAGCAAAGGCGTCATCCAGTGAAGTGAGTTCTTTCCATTCCGGTTGATCAACGTCAATCTCGTCCAGCATGGATGAAAACCGGTTACGATTCTCGGCACGATCGATATTTTCCGCACAGGTTCCCAGAATATTTACACCGGCGGCTTGAAGTTCCGTTGCCAGATTATTGGGTATCTGGCCGCCCATTGAGATTATCACCCCTTTTAACAACATTTTTTGTTCGATTTCCAAAATCGTTTCCAGGCTGATTTCATCAAAAATCAGACGGTCAAACTCATCATAATCGGTGCTTACCGTTTCCGGATTGTAATTGAGCATAAAGGTAGGATAGCTTATATGCCGCAGCGTTTTACCGCTGTGCACCGCGCACCAATCGAATTCCACGGAGCTACCGATGCGATAGGCGCCCGAACCCAGCAACAAAACAGCCGGCTTTTCGTTTTTGCCCACATCGTCTTCAATGGCATTATACGTCAGATACAGATAATTGGTCTGCGCCGGATATTCGGCGGCCAGGGTATCGATCTGACGGATAAAAGGATGCAAACCGTATTCCCGGCGCTTGTTGCGGATTTCAGTTTCTGTTTTGCAACTAAGCACGGCGATTTGCTGATCGGAAAATCCGCTCTTTTTGGCTTTTAAAAGCAACGCCACCGGGAGGTCATATTCTTTGAAAAGCTGTAACTGTTTGCTGATCTGGGCCACCCGCTGCAGTTTATAAAGGAACCAGCGGTCGATATGCGATAGCTGATGCACCTCTTCGATGGTAAAGCCCAGCTGGAAGGCTTCCATGATGGCAAATATCCGTTCTTCCGTAGGCGCCCGTAATTCATCGGTGATATTATCAAACTTAAAATTTTCATTGGCTGCCAGTCCCTTTGCCCCGGTTTCCAGCATTCGCAGTGCCTTTTGTAAGGCCTCTTCAAAATGGCGGCCCACAGCCATCACTTCCCCTACGGATTTCATACCGGATCCGATTTTACGGGAAACCAGGCGGAATTTTTTAAGATCCCAGCGGGGCATTTTGACCACCACATAATCCAGCGCCGGTTCGAAAAAAGCGGAAGTGGTTTTGGTCACGCTGTTTTTGAGTTGAGGAAGGGTAAATCCCATGGCCAGTTTGGCAGCAACAAATGCCAGCGGATAACCGGTAGCTTTGGATGCCAAAGCCGAACTGCGCGACAACCGGGCGTTCACTTCTATCACCCGATAATCCTGTGAATACGGATCGAGGGCGTACTGGATATTGCACTCGCCCACCACACCCAGATGTCGGATCACGCGGATGGCAATTTCTCTCAGCTTATGATACTCACTATTGCTCAAGGTTTGACTGGGCGCAACTACAATACTTTCGCCCGTATGGATACCCATGGGATCGAAATTTTCCATGTTGCAAACCGTTATGCAGTTATCCGCAACATCCCGCACCACTTCGTATTCGATCTCCTTCCAGCCGGTCAGATATTCCTCTACCAGAATTTGCGGGGCATGGCTTAAAGCCCGACCGGCCGTGCTTTGCAGTTCTTTATCATCCCGGCATATGGCCGAACCCAGCCCGCCGAGGGCATAGGCCACCCGCATCATCACGGGATAGCCGATGTTCGCCGCTGCCTGCAAGGCTTCTTCAGATGTTGTGGCCACCCGGCTACGGGCCGTTGATACATCAATCTCGGCCAGTCTTTTTATAAAGCGGTCCCGGTCCTCCGTGTCGATAATCGTTTGCGGCGGCGTACCCATCACCTGGACACCGTTTTGCTGCAATATATCCCTGTGGTACAGGTCCAGACCGGCGTTCAGTGCCGTCTGTCCTCCAAAGCCCAGCAAGATGCCGTCCGGTTGCTCCCGGCGGATGATATCCTCGATGTAAGCGCCCGTTACCGGCAGGAGGTACACTTGATCCGCAAAATGGTCCGAAGTTTGAATGGTGGCGATGTTGGGATTCAGCAGAATGGTATAGATCCCTTCTTCGCGCAAGGCTTTGATGGCCTGACTGCCGGAATAATCAAATTCTCCGGCTTCGCCAATCTTGAGGGCGGCGGAACCCAAAATGAGAACTTTTCGCCATTGTTTAGCTGGATGGTTCATGGATAACCTGCACAAATTGATCAAACAGAAAGGTGGTATCGACGGGCCCGGGCGACGCTTCGGGATGAAATTGGGTAGTGAAAAAACGACCCGATTCATGCATTAAACCCTCATTGGTACCGTCATTCAGATTGATGAACCATGGCTTCCAGTCCGGCGGTAATTTTGCGGGATCCACCGCATACCCATGATTCTGGGAGGTAACGTATGCTTTACCCCCCCCGGCAACCTGCACCGGTTGATTTTGACTGCGGTGACCAAACTTGAGTTTATAGCTGTCGGCGCCCGCAGCCAAGGCCATCACCTGATGTCCCAGACAAATCCCAAAGGTTGGTTTTTGTTTTTCGATCAGCCGTTTGGCCAGTTGGACCGTTTCCCCCACCTGTTTGGGATCGCCCGGACCGGAGGAGATAATGACCCCGTCATAGGTTTCACTGTCCACATCGAAATCCCAGGGTACGCGCAATATTTGCACATCCCGCTGTAAAAGATTTTGGATGATGGAATGTTTGCACCCGCAATCAATCAGTAATATACGTTTACGACCGCTACCGTATAGTCTGGGTTCCTTAATACTGACCTCTTTCACCAAATTGTTTTCATTGGGATCGGCGAAATCCACATCTTGCCCGATAATTAATTTGGCGGGCATCACACCCTGCGTGCGTATATGGCGGGTAAGGGCCCGGGTATCCACGCCGGTAACCGCAGGGATACGCAAATCATAAAGCCATTGGGTTAAACTGTTTCGGGCATTCCAGTGGGCGTAATTAGCCGAATAATCAGCAACAACCAGGCCACGAATCTGTCCCTGATCCGATTCATAATAACGCTTTAGTCCTTCCAGTAGGGCCTCTTCCGGCATGCCGTAATTGCCAATCAGGGGAAAGGTAAACACCAGAATTTGACCAAAATAAGAGGGGTCGGATAAAGCTTCGGGGTAACCGGTCATACCGGTCGTAAAAACAATTTCTCCGGCGATGGACTGGGGATATCCAAACGAATAACCGTCAAAGCATTGCCCATCGGCCAGGACCACTCGCGCTTTTTGTTCGTCGATTGCTGCCTCCTTTATCTATCGTCTGCGGGAGTCTATGATTCACATGCGAGTCATGCATATTCATGCAAATCAATGTATTTTTGGGGTTATATAATACGAAAAATGTATAAAAAATGCAAAACGATCAATATATCGGGCTGAAAAGCTGGTACATTTATGGCTTTAATGGCAGGTCCAACCAAACAGCTGTTTGCAGTCTCTTTTCAACGTATTATCGATGAGTAGTCCATCGATTAACATTTAAAAAATATGTTACTACTTTGCTGCTTTGATATTTTCCATTTAATGTTTAATGGGTAACCAGAATACGTACAACATGTTGGAATAGGATGGCTATGGTCAACATACTACCTGCCAGGATAAGTAATTTGAGGGAGCTGATCTGTTTACCGCGTTTCATAGGTGTCCCTTCATAAGTTCTAGGTCAACGGGCTTTGATTTTGAGTGCATTGTATTTAAAATTGATTAATATAGTTAAATAATCAATGATTTGAAAGATTCAATAGCTATGAAAAAAATTTTGATCGCACTGATTTTATTGATAGGCATTTTACTGGTAACCGCCATTAGCTGGGGCTATTATATATTGCAATCCTCTTTACCCTCACAGCAGGGATCGCACATTACATCAAGAATCAATCAATCCGTAACCATCACCTATGACGCTATGGGTATACCGCAAATATGGGCTCATAATGCGGCAGACGCTTATTTTGCGCTGGGCTATCAGCACGCCGCCGACCGCCTGTTTCAGATGGATATGACCCGGCGGGTGGCGCAGGGGCGTTTAAGCGCTTTACTCGGCCGTGAAGTACTGGAGGTGGATATTCAGCAACGGCTTATCGGACACCACCGGCTGGCGAAAAAGTATATCGATTCTTTGTCGGCTGAAAATCGGCACAATCTGCAAGCTTATAGCAACGGGGTAAATGCTTATGTGCAAAAAGCATCCACATTACCGTTTGAGTATCATTTATTACAACAGACCTTCAAATCCTGGTCGGTTTTCGATTGTCTGGCCGTCATAAGTTTTCAGTCCTGGTATTCCAATTACCTGATGAGTGATGACGCTTTTTACGCCAAACTGATCGACCAACTCGGTCCCGAAGCAGCTTCCTATTTTAGCATGGATTATCCGGAATGGGCGCCGACCACGCCCCAGTCATCCAATTCTAAAACTACAACTGTCGATTGGATATGCCGTCTGTTCATTACCCACTATTTCGACCAGGGAACTCTGCCATTGCTGATGAGTCAGTCGTCCAATTCCTGGGTAGTGGCTCCTGAGCGCAGCACCAGCGGGCATGCCATGCTGGCCAGTGATCCACATCTGGAAATCAACCGTCTGCCTCAATTCTGGTATGCAGCCGGCCTGCACATCAAAGACTCTGACACTCACGTTGTGGGGATTACGGTGCCCGGCATGCCCCTGTTTGCTATGGGGCACAACGGCAAAGCGGCCTGGGCATTTACTGTCGGCGGCATAGATGTAACCGAGTATTACCGGGAAAAATTACACCCTCAGGACAGCTCCAGGTATTTAACACCAGACGGCTGGAAATCCCTGATTGCAGATGAAGAAACCATTGCTATACGTGGCCGGAATGAGCCGTATCGATTCACCGTAAGACGCACGAATCATGGCCCGCTGATGTTCATACGGGACACGCTTCATCATCCCTACAGCATGCACTGGGCCGGTTATGATATTAATTTAAACCAGTCGGTGACAGCCGCCTTAAATCTTATTAAAATTTCCAACTTTAACCAATTTCGGAATACCGTTACTAATCTGGGAGCCCTGGATGCCAGCTGGACCTATGCCGACAACGCCGGTAATATTGGCTATCAACTGGGCACGCCTGTACCCATTCGTGCGGATTCGGTTTACCGTTTGCCTCTGGCCGGTTGGGAGCACCGGTCCCCATGGCAAGGATTTCAACCATTATCTAAAACGCCACACGCATACAATCCGTCTAAAGGCTGGTTAGCGGTGTGCAATAACAAACCCCATCATCCTTATAATTACCGATTATTTGGGCGTTTCGCCGGTGATCGAATTTTAAGAATCCGACAACTGCTCAATTACCAACAAAGTTTTACCGCGAATGATATGCATCGTTTTCAAATGGATAAAACCGATGTTTACCTCCTGCGTTGGAAAGAAAAGCTTTTACCCTGGCTGCGCGATACTCAACATGACCAGGCTCATCAATTAATCGATGAGTGGCAGGGCCAAACCAACCACGATTCTCAGGGCGCAGCTCTGGTTAATTTGTTTCTTTATTATTTCAAAGAATTTACCATAGGTGATGAACTAGGCAAACTGAGCATGCGCGTTCAAAGCAATCTTCTGGAGAAATTGTGGGATGACAAACATTCCGCGTGGTACGATGACCAAACGACGCCCGATACCGTTGAAACCCGTCGGCAGATTATCCTGAAAAGTATACACCAGGCGATTCACATATGGAATCAAAAAACATGGGGCAATTTTCATAAATTACAAATGAGCCACCCTCTGAGCAGGGTACCCCTGCTGCATCATTTACTACCCTTAAAAACGGTAGCGATTCCCTGGTCAGGCACCCCAGGTACCCTTAATGCCTCTTTTTATTTTGAACAATCCGGACAGAGTACGCTATTTAACAGCGTGGTAGCCCCCAGTTGGCGTTTTGTCATTGATTTTGCCGATGTGGATCAAGCAACCATGGTTCTGCCGGCGGGAAACTCTGGGAATCCGGTCAGCAATCATTTCATGGATTTTTATGCTCTTTGGCGCTCCGGTGAGATGTGGAATGTCCCTCTGCACCGCAAAACAATTTTCAAAAAAAGTAAAACCACATTAACTTTGCATCCCGAAAAATGATTTACTGAGGAATAAAGCTATGCATCTGCGTTTTGCCTTTTTTATTGTGATTCTATTTTTAATACAATGCCGCCAACCGCAACCTTCGATGTTTAACGGCAATACCATGGGCACCTCTTATATGGTAAAAATTGCCGATCGATCTTTAAACGCTGAACAACTAGCCCATCTGAAAAAACAAATCGATGACACATTACAGCAGGTGAATCAGCAGATGTCAACCTACATTGAGGATAGCGAAATATCCCGTTTTAACAGACATCAATCCAATGATGGCTTTAAAGTTTCACCGGGATTTACTGCCGTGTTGAAGACTGCGATCCAGGCGCATGAAGCATCGCAAGGCGCATTTGACCCAACCGTTGCACCTCTGGTAAATTTGTGGGGATTTGGTCCAGGTGAAAAACGTCCGACCCTGCCCAGCCGATCAGAGATCATTGATATGAAAAAAAGTATGGGGATGCACCATTTGAAAATTGTTAATGATTCTGTCATTATAAAAACCGATCCCCATCTGCACTTGGATTTAAATGCTATCGCCAAAGGATACGGTGTGGATGTAGTCAGTGGCTTACTGCAGAGAAAAGGCTATCAAAACTTCCTGGTGGAAATCGGTGGTGAAGTGGTAGTTAAGGGGCGCAAAGGCAACGCCAAATGGCGCATCGCCGTTGATAAACCCTCCATGGACGCCATACATGGACAGGATATTCAATCGGTTTTAACCCTCACCGATATGGCCATGGCCACCAGCGGCGATTACCGTAATTTTTTTATGCATAACGATACGCTCTATTCCCATACCATCGATCCCCGTACGGGCAGGCCGGTAAGCAACGGTGTGGCTTCTGCGACTGTTCTGGCCGAGTACTGCATCAAGGCAGACGCCATAGCAACAGCCCTGATGGTCATGGGGGTGCAAAAGGGTTTAGCCTGGATCGAACAAACCGACGACACAGAAGCTATGCTCATTACCCGCAAGGGTGAAACCTATAAAACCCATATGAGTTCGGGATTCGAAAAATATGTTGTTAAACGTCAATAATTGGTGAATTACTGGCCTTTTATCTATTACATTATACCCATTTCGATGCATCCCAATCGAATAAGCAAAGCCCATACAGAATAGTACATAAAATTCCGGGTCTTATCTCAGGAATATTTCTTTCTCATGAAACCTTATTATATCATCACAATTCACAAACCAACGGGAAGATTATGCTAAAAAAATTGCAGAAATGGATTAAGAATTTCTTCTACGGCAGTCTGGATATTATTGAAAAAGTAGGTAATGCGTTACCGCATCCGGCTACTCTGTTCGCTATTTTCGCTCTACTTATTGTCGTTGCCTCCGGCATATTTGCCCGGATTGAGTTATCAGTTGTGCACCCGGCCACCGGCGAGATCATACGACCGGTCAGTTTACTTTCGGTGGAAGGTTTACATCGTATTTTACTGGATATGGTTACTAACTTCACAAGTTTCGCACCGTTGGGAACGGTGCTGGTGGCCATGCTCGGCATCGGCCTGGCGGAGAGCAGCGGCCTGATCAGTGCCGGTCTCAAACTGCTGGTATTATCGGCGCCGGCTCGTCTTTTAACCTTTGTTATCGTTCTGGCCGGAATTTTATCCAACATGGCCAGCGAAATCGGCTATGTGTTGTTAGTACCTTTGGCGGCCATCATATTTCAGTCCGTGGGCCGGCATCCGCTTGCCGGTTTGGCAGCGGCTTTTGCCGGTGTATCCGGTGGTTACAGCGCCAATTTGTTATTAGGCACCATCGATCCATTGCTTGCCGGCATTTCACAGGAGGCAGCCCGTATTATTGACCCTGCTTATGAAGTGAATGCGGCAGCTAACTATTATTTTATGTTTGTATCCACTTTTATCATTGCCTATGCCGGCACCTGGGTAACGGAAAGGCTGGTGGAACCGCGGCTGGGTCATTTTTCCGGCGACGTCGAAAATGATGAAAATATCAATCGTTTAACGGACGACGAAAAACGGGGATTGTGGTTTGCTGCACTTGCCTCCTTAGTGTTTACGGCAGTGGTCTTGTGGGGTATATTACCGGAAAACGGTTTTTTACGCGAAATAGAAACCGGAAGTATTTTAAGTTCACCATTTCTTAAAGGTATCGTAGCTTTTATTTTTCTTGGTTCGATTTTTGTCAGTATCGCTTACGGCTATGGTGCCAAAACCATCCGCAATGATAGTGAAGTAATGAATGGTATGGGCAAGGCCATATCCACTCTGGGAACGTATATTGTATTAGTTTTTTTCGCCGCCCAGTTTGTGGCCTATTTCAACTGGACCAAACTGGGGCTCATTTTCGCCGTAAAGGGAGCCCAGGCCCTTAAAGCCGCCGGCCTTGGAGATATTATATTGATGCTGAGTTTTGTTATTCTATCAGCGATTATTAATCTTTTCATGGGCAGTGCATCCGCCAAGTGGGCAATTATGGCCCCGATATTCATCCCCATGTTCATGATTCTCGGGTACACACCGGAATTTGTACAGGCCGCCTATCGCATTGGCGACAGCACTTCCAATATTATTGCGCCGATGATGTCCTATTTTGCCCTCATTGTTGCCTTCGTGGAAAAATATGACAAGAAGGCCGGCATCGGTACGGTTATCGCCTTGATGATACCTTACACGTTTGTCTTTTTGTTGATCTGGTCCGTTATGCTGGCAATATGGATTTTGTTTGGATTACCGGTCGGTCCGGGAGCAACCCTGTTTCTGCAATAGGTTTTGATTATACCTGCGCCTATATTATAATAGGCAATCTCGATAAAACTTTGCAAAAGCGGCTCATAATTCTCATCCTTATGGGCTTATGGGCGCGGCGATAACAAAAATAATTGGCTCATTGAAATTGTAGCCGCTTTGCAGGTATACCAGCCGTATCCCGACATATATACTAATTTATGAATATCATCGTCGGATTCGTGAAAGCGACGCCGAAAATACCATGAACAAAGCACATAAAATAAAAATGACTTTGAGGCAAAAAAGCGGGTATAGAAACCGGAATAAACGAACCATCTTAAAAAGTTGATCTCTACATCTCAATCGGTATAAATTTTGTAACCAATGGAATAATAAATTATCTAATAGGTTCTGAATATTATACCATGACAGGTTTGAAATGGAACTGTTACTGATGCTTTTAGCGGTGTTTGCGCTGGCCGCGCTTGCGCCGCTTTTATATTCCTTTACAAGGGGAAATACCGGATGGCTGCTTGCCATATTTCCGTTTATGCTGACGGCATATCTGCTGCTTAATATTCCGCAGACGATGACCGGCCATTCGGTGCAATTCGATTGGATGTGGATTCATGGGCTGGATATTCATCTGGCATTTTATCTTGATGGTCTCAGTCTAATATTTTCCATACTGGTTACCGGTATCGGTGGACTTATTCTTCTGTTTACCGGGCAATATTTAGGTAATGCCGGTTTGATCGGCCGTTTTTACAGTTACCTGTTACTCTTTATGGGTTCCATGCTTGGACTACTCTGGGCGAGCGACCTGATTACCCTGTTCGTATTTTGGGAGCTCACCAGCATCAGTTCGTATCTGTTAATCGGATACAATCATGAAGACGAGCAATCCCGCAGAGCGGCTTTGCAGGCTTTGTTGATAACAGCCGGCGGTGGTTTGCTTTTACTGGCCGGTTTCTTGTTACTGGCCCAAATCGGTGGAAGTTTTAGTTTTCATATTCTGCGGTCTTCCGGTCGATCAATACAACACCATGCATTATATCCGTTAATCCTGATTCTGATCCTTTTCGGGGCCTTTACCAAATCCGCTCAGTTTCCCTTTCATTTCTGGCTACCCAATGCCATGAAAGCGCCAACACCGGTAAGCGCTTTCCTGCATTCGGCAACGATGGTCAAAGCCGGGATTTATCTTCTTGCCCGTCTGAATCCCGTCCTTGGACAAACCGAACTTTGGCACATGTTGATTTCCACCACCGGGGCCGTCACCATGTTAATGGGCGCCATCCTGGCCATCAGACAAGTTGATCTGAAAAAAATCCTGGCCTATTCAACCATCAGCGCTTTGGGGACGCTGGTTTTATTGATGGGTCTGGATACTAAAGCCGCCTTTAAGGCAGCCCTCGTATTTTTACTGGTGCACTCATTTTACAAAGGCGCTCTTTTCATGATTACCGGAGCGATCGATCATTCTACCGGTAGTCGGGATATACGTCATCTGTCCAACCTTAAGAAATCCATGCCGATGTTATCCGTTTCCTTAATTCTGGCCTCCTTCTCATTAGCCGGATTACCACCTCTACTGGGATTTATCAGCAAAGAATTGGTCTATGAAGCCAAACTACAGGCCCCGAACGCCGCCTGGCTGATTACATCATTCGGCGTCTTGGCTAACATGCTCATGGTCGCTTTGGCGGCAACAATAGTCCTACGCCCCGTATTTTCCGGCAAAAGCGGTGTGGCTGTCAAGCATCCGCCTTCGGCTTTTTTGTTGGTCGGTCCGATTATACTGAGCGCGCTCGGGCTAGTGGTGGGCCTGTATCCTCAAATGATCGCTGCATCGCTGCTGGAACCGGCCCTTATAGCCATCCAGGCGGAGGTTACCACCATTAAGCTGGCATTATGGCATGGAGTGAACCCGGTACTACTGTTAAGTTTACTGACCTTTCTGGGCGGAGTTATTATTTATATTCTTACACGACTATATCCGGATCACTTTAAAAAGCCTTTGCTCTCACAAGTGATGAAAGCTGATACGATGTATGATGATGCTCTAGACAAATTTCTGAAATTGGCCAAACAAATAACGCTGTTCATTCAACACGGTAATTTAAGATACTACCTCTTCGTCACTTTATTGACGATAAGCGGATTGCTGCTGTTTTATCTGTTAACTGAGCAAATGGCCATCACCCTGCCGGTTTTGGCAGAAATACGCGTAAGCGATATGACATTACTCGTCCTTATCCTACTGTCGGCATTAATGATGGTTTTAACCGGTTCGCGTATTCTGGCTATTGTGGCCCTGGGCGTAATCGGTTACGCGGTTGCCCTTATTTTCTTCAGTTACGGTGCGCCTGATCTGGCCATGACCCAGTTTTCCATCGAAACATTGAGCATCATTGTCTTCGTGCTGGTACTTCGAAAATTGCCAAAATTCAGTCGGTTGTCAGGAAGACTCTCAAAAACGCGGGATGCCTTCATTGCTTTACTGCTGGGCGGCATAATTACGGTTATTAGTTTTCTGGTTATGCATCAACAACCGACGAAAGAAGCGTCAACGTTTTTTACCGAGAACAGCTATACGGCAGCCAAAGGAAAAAATATTGTTAATGTTATATTGGTTGATTTTCGCGCTTTGGATACGCTGGGAGAAATTACGGTTCTGGCGATTGCCGCCATTGGCATCGTGGGTATGTTAAAACTAAAAAATCAAAAAGGGACATCATCCCCATGAGATCATTAATTCTCAACACGGCCCTGCGATTTATTGCACCAATCATGTTTTTGTTCTCTTTTTTTCTGTTAGTCCGTGGACACAATAATCCGGGAGGCGGATTTATTGCCGGATTGGTAGCTGCCGCCGCTATTACACTTTATACGCTTTCTAGCGGTGTGAGTTATGGACGCAGACTGTTACAAATTGACGCCCGCCTATTAACGGGCTCGGGGCTGCTGCTGGCGCTAATCAGTGGTATACCCGCAATAACATCCGGGCAATCTTTTATGACCGGATTATGGTTGGAAAAAACAATCATCGTAATTGGCAAACTGGGGACTCCCATACTGTTTGATGCCGGTGTTTTTATGGTAGTTCTGGGCATTACAAGCAACATCATTTTTGAATTAATGGAGCATAACTGAAATGCAACTTTTCTTGCCCCTGATTATCGGTATTTTGTTTTCGGCCGGCTTTTATTTACTGCTTCGCCGTAATCTGTTAAAAGTCATTCTGGGAATTGCCCTGGTAGCGCATGCCGCCAACTTACTCATTTTTACCATGGGAGGCCTTAAAACCACCCGACCGCCCATCATCGCGGAAAGCAAAAAAATGATCGAAGGTCTGGTGACCGATCCTCTGCCCCAAGCTTTGATTTTAACGGCTATCGTAATTGGTTTTGGGGTGCAGGTCTTTGCTCTTATTCTGGCCCGTCGTCTTTATCAACAAACCGGAATATCGGATATCAATGCCGTTAAAAACAGTGATGTGAATACTGAACAGGTTGAAAAGGATGGTTCATTATGATTATCAGCATCCTGATCATTCCTCTATTGGGGGGCATCATATTGCTGTTGAGTAGTAAGCGGCCGAGATGGCATTTTACCGTGAATTTCCTCGTATCTTCAGCATCGCTGATTGCAGCCGTAATCGTGTTGACGCAAACCGTTTCAGGGCGAATTCTTACCTTACAGATCGGTAACTGGCCGGCGCCTTTTGGCATTACTCTGGTCGCCGATCTGTTGAGCTCGGTAATGGTATTGCTTACCGCTATAATCGGCTGGGCCGTTGCCATCTATGCTAATAAGTATGTCAACGCCCATCAGGCCGGCGAAGGCTTTTTTGCTTTGATGCAGTTGATGTTGTTCGGTATTTACGGGGCCTTTTTGACCGGAGATATGTTTAATTTATATGTTTGGTTCGAAGTTTTGCTCATTGCCTCCTTCAGCCTGATGACCCTGGGTTCGACTTCTCGGCAAACCGAAGGAGCCTTTAAATATGTTTTGCTGAATTTAGTAGCTTCGGCCTTCTTCCTTGTGGGCATCGGTTTACTTTACGGCGTCGCCGGTACCTTGAATATGGCCGATCTGGCCCGGAAAGCGGCAATGATGGAAAATACCATAGTTTTACAAACGGTAGCGCTTATTTTTATGGTCAGTTTTGGCATTAAAGCGGCTGTATTTCCCCTTTACTTCTGGCTGCCGGCATCATACCACACGGCACCCATCCCGGTTGCAGCCATTTTTGCCGGACTTCTGACAAAAGTCGGGGTATACGCCCTGATTCGCGTCTTTTCTTTAATATTTATTCACGACACGAATTTTACGCATACCATTTTACTCATAGTTGCGGGGTTAACCATGCTCAGCGGCGTTATCGGCGCGGCGGCTCAGAATGATTTCCGGCGGATTTTATCCTTTCATATCATCAGTCAAATTGGATACATGATTATGGGTTTGGCGCTTTTCACACCTCTGGCGGTAGCCGGCGCTGTGTTTTATATCATTCACCATATCATCGTTAAATCCAATTTATTCCTGATTGCCGGCATTGTGGAACGCATCCATGGTTCATTTGATGTATCAAGGCTTGGCGATGTTTACAAAAAATGGCCATTACTGGCTTTGTTGTTTTTCATACCGGCCTTTTCTTTAGCCGGTATTCCGCCGCTGTCCGGTTTTTGGGCCAAATTGACCGTCATCAAAGCCGGATTGGACATCCGGCAATTTGCTATCGTATTCGTAGCGCTCGGCGTCGGTCTACTAACCATTTTTTCTATGACTAAAATCTGGGCCCAGGTCTTCTGGAAAGAACAACCGATAACAAAAGAACACCGTAATACCGGGAATAATCCGGTATGGATGGAGTTGATTCCCGTGGCATTCCTGGCCCTACTAACCATAATCATTGGATTATTGGCCGGTCCCGTCTTCGAAATTTCCAATCGGGCTGCCGAACAGTTGCTGAATCATAAACCTTACATCGAAGCAGTTCTGGGGGGCGGCCGATGAAAAATCTATTCACTATTAATGTACTGCTGGCTATCATATGGTCAGCTCTTACGGGAATATTTTCTCCGGAAAATCTTGGCGTTGGCTTTCTACTGGGTTTTTTCATGCTGTGGACATTGCAAGCCGTTTATGGTAAAAAACGTTATTTTTCACGGGCGTTTAAAGTTTTGTCGCTGGTTGTTTATTTTTTAATTCAACTGTTTAAAGCTAACCTTCGCGTAGCTATGGATATTGTAACGGCCCGCCATTACATGGTTCCGGGTATCATTAAACTGCCTCTGGACGCCCGCACCGACCTGGAAATTACATTACTGGCTAATTTAATATCCCTTACACCGGGAACGTTAAGTCTGGATGTTACGCAGGACAAGCGATTCTTGGTTATCCATGCTATGTACGTTGAAAACGTACAAGACTTTAAACATGACTTAAAAAACGGTTTTGAAAAACGTCTGCTGGAGGTATTGCGATAAATGATTTCCACGGCGCTGAACATATCACTGGGTATGATTAGTTTATCCATGATTTTAATTATCCTGCGGGTCTTACGCGGCCCCAGTCTGGCCGATCGTGTAACCGCTTTGGATATTCTGATGACGACCGGCATTGGTTTTATTGCCATCTACTCCATATACTCCAATAACGATATCTTTATAGATGTGGCCGTTATTCTGGCGTTAATAGCCTTTGTCGGCACCATTGCCTTTTCATACTTTATCAACCGGGAGAACCGATGATGATTTATGAAATACTTATATCGATTATGCTGGTAGGCGGCAGTTTCTTTATTTTGTTATCGGCCATCGGCATTTTACGCATGCCCGATTTATACATGCGTATTTCAGCAACGACTAAAGCAGTCACCCTTGGCGTGGGTTTAATTTCCGTTGCCGCCGCCCTGTTTTTCGGATCCATAGACATAACCAGTAAGGCCGTTTTAATTGTCTTTTTCCTTTTTTTGACCGCTCCGGTGGCCGGTCATATTCTGGCCCGCGCCGGGTTTTATGAAGGCGCGCCTTTGTGGGAGGGCAGTAAGATCAACGAATTTGCCGATTTCAAAAAAGATGAAGAGAAGGATGCGACGTCTTCCTGAAATAAATGATAATTTTCTTCACTGTTGGATCAATTATGTTATGTTCATAAATAGGGTTTCTTTAAAAAGTCGCCAACTTATATTTTGTTTTTACAAAGTCGGGTAATTTTAGCATACTCATATCAATATTATTTAGCCTTTTTAGCCCCAAATAGCAC
>WJIP01000395.1 GCA_014730185.1 Caldithrix sp.
AGGATAAAGAAAGCAATGAAAATCTAACGATATACGGTCCGGATAATGTTAAAGAATGGTTTAATCATGTTGCTGCTACTCAAGGCAGCTGGTTGCACGAACATTGGCCTCGTCTTTTACCCGTGAAATCGGTTTCTTCTCTGAAGTGGGCTTCATTATCTGTAAGTTCAACAAGAACTTTGCATACAGATGTTAGCATTGCTTATCGTTTTGAGGACAGTTGCTCTCTTTTTTACAGTGGTGACACTGGGTACAGTCCTAAAATTACTAAATTCGCCAAAAACGCCGATATTGGAATAATTGAATGTTCTCATCCGGATGAACACCCAAGTGACGGACACCTCACTCCCAGTCAAACCGGCAAAATTGCTACAGAGGCTGATATTAAACATCTTGTGGTTACACACATCTATCCTGAAAATGACACGGCGTCTTTGTTGGATCGAATTCGAAACTATTATTCAGGAAAAATTACAATAGCCCGGGATTTTATGGAATTGAATACTTCGTAATCAAATGTACTACAGAATATATCTTCTCATAAATTTATTGCAACAGAATAAAAGAAAATATCAATACCTACTATAGGTATAATTTAAGCTAGTGTAAAATATGCGCTTGAAAATAATATGGTTTTTTGTCGACTAAATATACTTTATCTTTACAATTCTATCAAGATAGGAGGAGTCTCTAATAGAAGCACAGTAGATCCATTTTTTACGACTGAAATAAGGACATGTCTCCTGGCTATATTTGGCGATTGAAAATAAATTGCATACGTGGTCAAATCCTAAAGTATTTTATATATTTGCTAATATATGGTTAAAATAATCCGACGATGAATATAGCAGAAATGAATTTAAAAAAGAGTATATACAATGTTTTTTTCCGAAAGATTTAAAGAGTTTATGGATTATTATACATATGTAATGAAAAATTACTTTCGTAAAATGCCCCCGGTATCCACACCGGAATATTTGGATCAGGACTTGATGGATGATGCTGATGTCCGTAAACAAGTGGCCCAACATTGTCATTTCCCATCAATTATTAATGTGTTAGCCAATGATCCGGATGAAGAAGTAAGAACCGCAGCCAGACGTAATGAGTACTGGCAATTACTGGGGCAATATCAGGATGTTTTGGGGTTCGAAAAACGCGAAAGAATGGAATTCGCCAAAATTGAGGGGGAACATAATCTTGTTTTACTCCTCATGTTTGAAGATGACCTGGAAGTGATCAAAGAAGCATTAAGCAATTCTTCCTTGACGGTAAAAATGTTAGCTCTTTATTTTCAACTTCTGTCCAGAAGGGGTCAGGGCAAAAAAGATCAACAGTTGTATGAATTGGCTCGAACCATTCTTCAGGAAAGAAAAAGTCAAATCATCAAGATATCCCAAATGCACCGAGCAATCAGGGAAATTTCCGTTAAAGATACATTTGCGACCATCATACGCTATCTGGGTGATGATAATCCGATGGTGCGCAAAGCAACCCGAAATGCTTTGAATGCTTTAAAAACAGAAATTATTAACGATATTATTTTTGCTTGCCTCAGCCTTAGCAAAGAACAATTAAATAAAAACAGTTTCGTTGCAATTAATGAATTAATAAAAATTTGTACCGGGCGTGAAGATCTCAGAAAATTATCTGTGGATAAACTGAGTGTGTCAAAAAAAGCAAAATTGTCTAAAACCTATTCTTCTGCCGCAGAATTATTCATGGATTTACTCAATAAGCAGCGCTATAAAATTGCCAGTCTGGTTTCTGAAGATACCACGAATCTGGAGAATTTGGTTATTAATGCGCTATGTCATACCGACCAAGACCGGCATTTAAAGGAGCTTGCTGATCGTAACATGTCTATGGAAGATTTAATGCAGTTAGTAAACGAACCTTCTGTTCCACGACGTTATTTTAAAGAAATATTATCGATACTTGGTAAACATCCGGACAAAAATGTTGCTGAAATGGTGCGCAACTCCTACATGAATGAAACAAAACGCATGAAGAAAAAACTACAAGAATTGGAAATGAGTGTCGAGGCGTATTTTGATATTATTTTTCAATCAGTAGGATATAACAAGATTAATGAATACAAAGCAGCTATCAACGCCATAAATTCGGCTGAACGGCAAATAAAGAAATTTGATTCGCTTTGGAAAACGGATTCCGTATCCCACATGCAGATGGAATCAAATAATATGCAGGATATCAAATCCAATCTAAAAAAACAAGCAGCTCAGATTTATTATGATACGAGCCCCAAAATTATGCAGGAACTGGAGTATATTGATAGTTCAATCGAAGAAATTTTTCAGTTAAGGGAAATTGGATTGTTATCCATCAGACCGGGTACACCGGAAGATGTGGAAAGTGAGTTACGAGCTAAGGGACGCACGATATGGCAGAGCGCTATTAGTTCATATCTGGGCCGAATTAAAGACCTGTCGGAAATGCTCCAGAAAAAAATCGAGTGTTTGAACAGAAAAGAATACAATGATGAAATATTGATGTCTGATTTGGATCTGGCTCTTAAAGAACTGGAAGGATCGTATAAAAAAACAATTAACTGTCATTTAAAAATTCCTTGCAAACAGTGCAGTAAGCGTGGTTGTGCTTCTGAGCGTTTTTTAAGAGAAGTCCGATTTCTGATTGATGTGATTTTCGATGATATAAGCCCTCAAAGTACATCCTATGAAGTACAGGGCGAATTCGCAACAACCCGCTTGGAATAACAGCCTTCATCGACAGATTTTAAGTTCCATAAAAACAAGTAGTGACATTTTGACCAAAATTTTTTATATTGCTCACCACTGTAGAGTGATGAAATTGTGGTAATCATAGGATGTTTTTTAATCGCTCTAACATTTAGTCCATATTAATATATAAAGCTGAATGAATGCCATAAAACTCGTGGAGCCGGATAGATGCAACATGAAATCGCCAAGCATTACGACCCCAAAAAAGTTGAAGATAAATGGTATGAAAACTGGATTAAAAATAAATTTTTTCATGCCGAAATTAACACGGAAAAAGAACCCTATGTCATTGTGATTCCCCCACCTAATGTGACTGCTATTCTGCATATGGGTCATGCTTTCAATAATACCCTGCAGGATATATTCATACGTTATAAGCGTAAAAAGGGATTTGTGACCCTATGGCTTCCAGGAACTGACCACGCCGGTATAGCCACTCAAAACGTCGTTGAAAAAAAACTGGCCAAAGAGGGTACATCCCGTCACGAGCTAGGCCGGGAGGCATTCATTCAGCGCGTCTGGCAATGGCGTGAAAAATATGGTTCTACAATTATCCATCAACTCAAGAAATTGGGATCATCCTGTGATTGGCAACGGGAACGATTTACAATGGATGACGGCCTTTCCAATGCTGTAAAAGAAGTGTTTATCAGACTGTATGAAAAGGGGTTAATTTATAAAGGTAAGTATATAATCAACTGGTGTCCGCGTTGTTCTACGGCATTATCCGATGAAGAAGTGGAACATCAGGAAACCCGCGGACATCTGTGGCATATTGCTTACCCGGTTAAGGGAGAGGATCATAGAGTTGTTGTAGCGACAACACGTCCTGAAACAATGCTTGGTGATACTGCTGTTGCTGTTCATCCGGATGATGAACGCTATAGAGATCTGCTGGGCAAAACATTAATATTGCCGTTACTGAACAGAGAAATTCCTGTTATTGCGGATGAATATGTCGATATGGAATTCGGAACCGGCTGTGTAAAAGTTACTCCTGCTCACGATCCCAATGATTTTGAAATGGGATTGCGTCATAATCTGCAACAAATCAACATCATAAACACCGATGGTTCTTTAAACGAAAATGCCGGTCCTTATAAAAATCTGGATCGATTTGACGCTCGGAACAGAGTGGTGCAGGATCTTAAAAAAGAAAAATTATTACTGGATACGAAACATCACCATCACAACGTAGGCCATTGCCATCGGTGTGATACCATGGTGGAACCGTATCTCTCCGAACAGTGGTTTGTTAAAGTTCAGCCGCTGGCTGATAAGGCCTTGCAGGCTGTTCAGGACGGTAGAATTAAACTTCATCCCCATGATCGTTGGTTCAAGACCTATAAAAACTGGATGGAGAATACCAGAGACTGGTGTATTTCCCGGCAATTATGGTGGGGACACCGTATACCGGTTTACTATTGTCAGGCTTGCGGCGAAATGATTGTTGACCGCAATGAGCCTGAAAAATGTCCGAAATGTAATAGCATAAAATTTAAGCAGGAAGAAGATGTTCTGGATACATGGTTTTCGTCCTGGCTATGGCCTTTTTCCACTCTGGGCTGGCCGGAAGAAACCGAAGATCTGAAATATTTCTATCCTACGGATTTATTGGTAACCGCGCCGGATATTATTTTTTTCTGGGTGGCCCGTATGATTATGGCCGGTTTGGAATTTATGGACGATATCCCTTTTGATGATGTTTTGTTCAACGGTGTCGTGCGGGATGCCCACGGACGAAAAATGTCCAAGTCCCTGGGCAATGGAATCGATCCGGTGGAAATGATCGATCAATTCAGTGCCGATGCAGTTCGATTTACACTGGTCATGCTCAGTTCTGAGGGACAGGATATCAATTTAGCCGAAAAGCACTTTGAAATGGGGAGGAATTTTTCCAACAAAATATGGAATGCTTTCCGTTTTTTAAGTATGCATATCGAAAAACCGGATACCGAATTCCAGAAGTATCAGCAGTATTTTACCCTTGAAGATCGGTGGATATTAAGCCGTTTTCAAAAAGCAGTGCAAGGGGTGGATACCAATTTAAGGAACTTTAGAGTAAATGATGCTTTAACCACCGTTTACCACTTTTTCTGGCACGATTACTGCGATTGGTATCTGGAAATGATTAAACACAGACTGTATGATGGGGAAGAAAAGAGGGCTAAAAAAACCGCTCTTAGTGTGGCATCCCATATAATGAAAGGTACGATGGAACTAATGCATCCCTTTATTCCGTTTATAACGGAGGAAATCTGGCAAAACCTAAAAGATACCCATGAGAAAAGTGTGGTCATTTCTGAATGGCCCCGGTCGGATATAAGTTGGCTAAATGAAGAAGCTGAAGGAAAAATTGCCTTATTGCAGGAAGCCATCAGTGGTATTCGTAATGTGAGAGCCGAGATGAATGTGCCGCCGGCCAAAAAAGCCCATCTTTTTGTTAACGGACCGGACGAGGCCAGGAATTTGTTTAACGCCCATGCCCATCATTTCCAATCATTGGCTAAAATTCAGAGTATTGATGTGATTGACCATTCTTTCGATAAATCAGATGCGGCAACAGTTGTTGTCAAGAATGTTGAACTTTTTCTGCCTATGTCGGATTTAATTGATAAACAAAAAGAAAAAGAGCGTCTGCAAAAAGAGCTGAATCGTTTGCAAAGCCTGGAAAGCAGTATATTGAAAAAACTTAATAATGAAAATTTTAGGAATAGGGCGCCACAGCCTGTTGTACAAAAAGAGCAGGATAAACTACAAAATATTCAGGATAACCTAAAAAAAGTAAGAGAAAATTATGAAAAATTTAATTAAATGTTCTGTTCTAATAACGCTGATAATATCTTCTCTGGGTGTTCCGAAAATCAATGCCCAGCAGGACGTTATTGTAACGATTACTAATCAAAACAGGGCATTGGTTAGAGAAGTCCGTAACTTTGATCTGAAAAAAGGGCAACAGGAGATTAACGTGCACAATATTCCGGAGCAGCTTATTCCCAGCAGCGTTATAATTGAGAATGCAGACCAAAGTTTTCGGGTAATAGAGCAAAATTTCGAATACGATTTACTTAATTTAAACAGATTGATAGACAAAAGCATTAATACAACCATCGAAGTAATACACCCGGAAATGGGTTTGATAAGCGGTAAATTGCTGGCAGGCAATGCATCCCATCTAATTCTATTGGATGAGACAGGCCAATTGCAAATGGTGCCCAGAAATGATGAGCAAAAAATCATTTTTTCTGATTTGGAAAAAACTGTAGGTGCTTTCGTAACCAAACCGACCTTAGTCTGGAAGGTAAATGCCCGGCGAAATGGTAACCATACTACCCGTCTTTCTTATCTGACCAATGGTCTGAACTGGCAGGCTGATTATATCGGCCGTTTACACGAAGAGGATAAGCAGATTGAATTTGACTGCTGGGTGACCATTAATAATAACAGCGGGCATACCTTTAGAAATACACAATTGAAATTGATGGCTGGTGATCTTAACCGCGTAAGTAAAGGAAGAGATGGAATTACCGAAATTGCTTCCAGAACAAAATTGGCGCAGGCCGGACTGGAAAGTAAAAATTTTGCTCAGAAAAACTTATTTGAATATCATTTGTATGCACTTGATCGGCGGACGACACTGGAAGATCGCCAGGTGAAGCAAATTCAGTTATTCAAAGGCAAGTCCAGCCCGGTACAAAAAAAATATCATGTGAATTCGCGAAATAGTGAGACCGTTGCAGTCATGATCTCATTTAAAAACGAAGCCCGCGGTGGATTGGGTATGCCTCTACCACAGGGCAAAGTACGGTTATACAAAAAAGTTAACGGGGATATGGAGTTTATCGGTGAAGACGCCATATCACCCACTCCCGAAGATGAAGAAGTGCAAATTTTAATTGGAACCGCGTTTGATGTGATCTCCGAACGTACTGTTACTGACGTTAAACGACCGGCCAAGCGAACGGAAGAAAGTACAATTGTGTATGAACTGAGAAACCGCAAAGATGAAAATATCGAGGTAGAGGTACTTGAATATCTTAACCAATATCAGCAAAACAAAATCATAACGAGTAACTATCAACCATTTGAAGTACAGGCGTCTCATGTTAAATTTCGTGTACCGGTTGAAGCCAATGGTGAAAATCAATTACGATTTACCCTATCGCGAAATTGGTAACGCTTAACATGCTTAAATCTACGATGCTCGGCGCTACGATGGAGCAATGGGTTGCTGTTTGAGATTCAAAGTAATACATAATAATTTGTAATTTTGATAATTATAACCTCTAAAATGTATCGTCAAAAAACGCTTCTTAGCTATCATTCCGGCTATCAAATAATAGGTATGCAGTTTAATTAAACAGAAAGTATGATGTGGAGAATGGCTAAAGAACCCCACAAGAAAAATAAAAAACAATTACGTGAACAGATTCGATCTGAGTTGGAACAGAAGTATCAGAACAAACAAAATGAAAAATCCGACAACTCCCAATTACCCACGTCGGATGAGAAAAGTTATTCTCATTTTTATCGGCGGTACATGGAACAGTTGGTTTATAACCAGACGGCTGATGACGTTTATGGCAGACATGTGGAATTCATTCGCTGTGAAAATCATCTTGGCGAAATAAAATGGTTAACACCGATAGAGGAGGAAAATGACCAGGAATTTACTCGCCAGGAAAAGACTTGGTGGAAAGCGTTGTTATCCATCTTTCGTAAATCTTCAAAAATTGAAATCCCTCAAGACTCTGAAATTGACTCGTTAAAAGAAAAATGGAAAGAAGAGTTCGAAGCCGACGCGCTTCAGCGTATAGAAAACTATCATCATCAAATTGAAAAAGACCGTAAACAATACGAGGAAGAAAAAAATCTTCAAAAAATATATCAGCAGGAAGAAGATCGCTTTTTTAAAAATAAACCCGGATATAAAAAATACAGAAATCAAAAAGGCGAAATACGTTGGATGACCGAAGATGAATTTGAAGAACAGGAAGAATATTATGAAGAAGCATCAGCCCGTTATCGCCGATGGTTATATATTGCGGCATCTTTGATCTTTGTTATTACGGCCATTTTGGCTTGGTTAAAACTTCCCGGCAATGGCCAGATAAACCGAGGTTATCTTGTTGTCGAAAGTAATCGACAAGCAGGTACCCTTTATCTGAATAAAAGCCAGGTTGTGGGTTTTGCCTTGAATGAGCCTTTTCCACTCGAAGCGGGTGATTATGAAGTCGCTTTAATTGACAGACATTACAGAACCATACCCGCTAAGCATTCCGTTTCAATTACAAAAAATGATACCATAACGGTTTCCTTTGAGCAAATAGAGCGGGCATTACAAAATGCCGGTTATATTGAGATTGACAGTCCGTATAACGACGCTGCCATTTATCTTGACTTTGATTTTGTAGGCAGAACGGGTGATTATAATCTAATTGCAGTGGAAGCGGGTCAACATGATCTGGCTTTGCAAAAAGAAGGAATGGAGACCAGACCCGAAAAAGTTAGTTTTGATGTGACTGCGGGTGATACGCATCGCGTCGCTTTTCAATTCATTAATAAACAAAATGTACAGCCTGCAGAACAGACATTGACCAAACAGGCACTAGGCATGTTAGAGGTAACATCCAATGTGAAAGAGGCTGATATTTACCTGAACGGTCGGAAGACAGGTCATAAAACCGACTACATATTTCAACAACTTGAACCAGGGAAACATGTAGTTCGTCTACAGAAACCGGGTTATAAAATCTACCCAAATGAAAAAGTGATTACGATTAGTGAGAATCAGCGAAATGTTAAAGCAACTTTTACACTAAGTAGCACATTTCGGAATGTTCGCCTGGTGACGCGACCGGTAAAGGGAGATATTTATGTGGACGGTGAAAAAGTTGGAGCCGGTACGGCCCGCATTTCTCTGCAATTGGGAAAACATGCTGTTCAATTCGGAAAAATCCAAAATTATCGGGAACCGGATGTCGATTCCATTACTGTTACGCAAAACGGAAATGAAGATTTTATCTTTCGTTATAACAGAAAATTTTTTGTGGAATTTAAGCCGGAAGGTGTTGAGCCATCACCGGAAATGGCTTCGATAGATGAAGGTTATGTGCGTGGTAGCTACGAATTCAAATATCGTAGAAATGCCAAAATTGAACGGAGAACCCTTGATAAACTGAATGACGAAATGTGGTTTCTTGGTTTTCCATTTCAATACCGTAATCCGCCAGGCCGAGAAGCTTTAAAATTTAATTTCTTTATTCCGGATAATGTATTGTTAGATGATAATATACGTTTGAAAGTATGGGGTTATCAGACCAAAGATAACTTCCCTTTAGCCCTAAGCGGTTCAACCATGTATACCATCATTACTAACTCTGTAATTGTAAAAGAAAATATAGCCCCAAAATTTGTAATTGATGATGCCGGTGAAGAACAGTATTCGGATTTTAGCATCAATGACTTTTTAAGGCATGGTAACAATCAAATTCTGATATTCCCGTCTCCACAGGCTTCGGCTTATTTTGCATTATGGAAAGTTGTAATTCAATAACTTTGAAAACATATTTATGACCAAAGATTTGTTTGATAGAAATTTGCAACATGAGCGGCCACTGGCTGAACGCTGCCGTCCAGATTCATTAGACGCTATTGTGGGACATAGTCGTCTGATCGGTGAAGGCTCGGCACTGCGGAAACAAATTGATCAGGGATATTTACCCTCTGTAATATTTTGGGGACCTCCGGGTGTGGGCAAGACGACGCTGGCACGTCTGCTGGCTAAAGCTATGGCCTATCATTTTATTGATATATCGGCGGTCAGTTCAGGGGTGCGCGAAGTGAAAAATATTATCAGCGATGCAAACGATAAGCTGCGTTATCACTCCCAAAAAACATTACTATTTATTGATGAAATCCATCGATTCAATAAAGCACAGCAGGATGCTTTATTGCATGCGGTCGAAGAAGGTACACTTACGCTGGTAGGTGCTACCACAGAAAATCCTTCTTTCGAAGTAATCGCCCCTCTTTTATCCAGGTGTCAGGTTCTAAAAATGGAGGCGCTGACTAAAGAGGATCTGCAACAGATTATACAGCATGCCATCGATTATGATGCGCTCTTAAAGCGCTATACATTTAAACTACCGGGCATGGACACGCTCATTTATTATGGCAGCGGTGATGCTCGCCGCACTCTAAATTTGATTGAAATTGCCTTCCACATGGCCGACAAAACAGGCCAAAGCATTACAATCACGGAGGAACTGGTTAAACAGGCGGCTGATCAGAATCCGCTATATTATGATAAAAAGGGGGATGCACATTATGACACTATATCTGCATTTATCAAAAGCGTAAGGGGTAGTGATCCGGACGGAGCCATCTATTGGTTGGCTAAAATGATTGAGAGTGGAGAGGATCCTGTCTTTATTGCCAGGCGTTTGATTATTCTGGCATCGGAAGATATTGGCAATGCAGAACCCTATGCATTGATGCTGGCCAACAATGCTTTTCAGGCCGTTACACATGTTGGAATGCCCGAGGCCCGAATTATTTTGGCCCAGGTCACTACGTATTTGGCCTCGGTACCCAAGAGTAACGCAGCTTATTTAGCTATTAATCGTGCCCAGGCTTTTATTCGCCAAGATGGTTTAAGACCTGTTCCATTGCATTTGCGAAACGCCCCCACTGATTTGATGAAATTATTGAACTATGGGGCGGATTACAAATATCCTCATGATTTTCCCGATCATTTCGTAGAGCAATCCTATTGGCCAAAGGATATAAAGCCGCAAACGTTTTACGAGCCGACCGACCAGGGTAGAGAGTTCAAGCTCAGTAAATATCTTCAAAGTACCAGCCGGTTGAAAAAGGAGAAATAAGTATGTTCGAAAGGTTAAAGGAATCTTTGGCAGAACGTTACATTAAATACCGATTAAAAAGCTGGTATAAAAAACAGCAAATGTATGATTTTTCAAATGAACCCCAAAAAATCAATCACGCGCTTATAATTTTACCAGCAAATCCCCTGCCGGATAATGTTTTACAACAATTATATAAAGATTTGTATCAGACCTTCGCATCCATAAAAATATCGACATTTGAACGCAGTAATTTAAGGAAACAGGATTGTAACTGGTTAAACATCCCCAACAACTCCTACCTCGGCGGATATTTTGCTCATGAAAGAATGGATATGGTTATCGATTTGAATGAATCACAGGATATTATAAGCGTATATTTAACCGCCATGAGTAATGCACCATTACGAATAAATTTGAACAGGGGGCCATTCGATTTTGTTTATAATTTATACATTGACACATCAACGAAGGATAAAATGGCGGATCGCGTGTCCGTTATAAGCAATTACCTTAAGCAATTGCATCATTAGTTTGTGGATACAAATATATGCTTTCAATGGCGGAGTTTAAAGAGTTATGTATAGAATGACAGTGAAAGTTGCTCATCAGCTCCCATTAAAAAAGTAAAGGGTTTTGTCTTATTTCTTTTTTTATTATATTAATTCCTTTAATCTAAGTTAAACCAAATTTAATCCGTTATAATTATGAAAGAAAAGTATATCTCCCGAGTGGACAGCGAAAAAAGCAAGATGTATGGCTATCTTGTGCGTTTATATCGTGGCAAAGGTGTTTTATTTCAACAATGGTTTCCGGATAGGGAATATGGTGGTAAAGAAAAGTGTTTCGAGGCGGCTAAAGCGATGCGGGATAAAAAAATTGTTGAACTCAATTATCATCAGCTCAAAGGGCCGAAAAACAGGGAATGGAAACCGGTGCAATCCAGCCAAAAACCAAGGAGCAATACCGGGCATCTGGGTATTTATGAATCCCAGGATTATAAAAAATTAAAAGATGGTACACTGCGTGAAAATCCATATATTGCGGTTTCGTATGTGGAAACCAAAGGGCAGTCACGTACAAAAAAGTTTTACATTGGTAAAAAGCGAAACCGGGAGCAGGCCTTGAAAGAGGCGGTTGAGTTTCGCAACGCCAAAGAAATAAGCGCCCGGATCGCTGCGGTCGAATACAACCGTGAATTACAAAAAAGACTCATCGAAGAAGAAAATAAACTACGGAAAAAGGTCGGGAACCCGTTCTCCCGGAAAAAAAAGGAAGGTTAATGAGTACCCGTAGCTGCAGAATTGATGGTACCCTGCCAGGCAAAGTATTTGGATAGGTACTGCTGATTTATTGAGGTAGGGTAACGATTTAGGGTGCTCCAAATATTGACTCCTATCGTTATTGAATATATAAAGAACAGTTCATAAAATTAAGATACTACATTGAAAAAATAAGATTAATGGAAGACCAGAAGGAGAAATCAATTGCGTAATTTATTGTGGATTGTTGGTCTGGCTCTGACTTTACCTCTGCTGGCCCAGGAAAACCAAATTGAAATTGGAACTTTCAATATTGAATGGTTTCCCTGTAAGGACGATGGCAAGCTGTTAAAATCATATGGTATTGATTTACGTTATCCTCCTCAAGGTGAATCAACAGACATCGAAGCTCTGTTTCACCTACTGGACAGTCTGGATATCGAATTATTAGGTGTACAGGAAATCGTAGATGGACCATTGTTTGCTCAGAAAGCGCAGCACTATTTAGGTGACCATTATAGATTTATCTATTCTAAAAGTGGAGGTTCTCAGAAGGTTGGTTTCCTCTATGATAGTACTCGGTTAACTCTGAAAGGTGAATCCCGAACCTATTTGAGCGTTGCTTTGGGAGAAGATTCACGCCTGCGACCTGCCTTTAGCGCGTTCTTCCAGTACAAAAAAAACGGTTTTGATTTTCATGCCCTCGTGACACATTTAAAAGCTATGCCCTCCGGTCGGGATATCCGGGAAAAACAATGGAAGGCAATCAAAACTATACTAACCGATATTCAAAAGGATAACGAAAAGGATATCATCCTGCTGGGTGACTTTAATAATGTATCTCCCATTAGAGAACAAGAATTCCTACCTCTGATGGATCAACTTAATTATTATTGGGCAACCGGTGAGCTGGAAACGAAAGGCAGTAACTACTGGCAGCCAGACTATAAGGTTGAGCGTGTCCAATCTTCTCTCATTGACCACATCTTTATATCGGATGATGCCAAAGTGGAATATGTGGATAACAGTCTGAAGGTAGGCGGGATGTGCGCCACGGGTGCAGAAGAATTCAAGGGGGATGCCATACCGGACTATTTTCATACCATATCGGATCATTGCCCAGTATTTGCAACCTTCAGAGCTGACGTGGACAATGATTGAACAATACCGGTTTACTGAATCGTAACAGTCATCAACTCTGAAGTACCGGTATTTCCGGCCTCGTCATAAGCTTTAATGTATAAGGTATGTAAAGTGCTGTCGGCCTTATTTGTCGAGTTCCAGTTAAAAATCCATGGAGAATCGGGATTGGTTACTTCCCGTTCTTTAATACCATCCACGTAAAATTCACTTTTCACAACTTCTTCATTATCATACAAGTCTGCAGAAACTGTTATTTCCCCCGTTATAGTAGAACCTGTAACAGGATAAAGAAAAAAGGCGGTAGGCGGCGTTACATCAGGCGCCTCCACTGATCGCGGATAAACGGTTACTCCAATTACCGGTGATACCGCCACATTATTGCCGCTGTCAAAGGCTTTTGCAAATATGGTGTGCTCTGTGGAGTCCGAAAAATTACTTGTGTTCCATTCATAAGTATATGGATATTGAAAATCATTACCTACGGAGTCTCCGTTAATAAAGAAGCCTACATTTTTGATCGATCGTTCATCCTCGGCATGGGCTACGATACGAACCGTACCTTCAACAACCTGACCACCCTGGGGATTCACAATGATTACAGAGGGATCAATCACGTCCGGCGTTTCAGCGATGGTAAACCGAACGGGCGGAGAGTAGCTGGCATTGCCTTCTTTATCACGTGCTGCAGATTGTATTACGTGCGTTACACCTTTTTCAAAACCATCGATACTCAATTCTTGTTCATAGGGTGATTTAGTAATATCTCCATATTTTGTACCGTCTATGTAAAACCACACTTTGGATATTTCGTCGTCGTCGTGAGCATCGATACGGACGGTAATATCTGAAGAAATAACAGCTCCTTCATACGGATAAACCATCAATGTCACCGGTGGAATATCGTCTGTGGGTTCCGGGAGACTACAAGCATTTAAGAACCATAGAATTGATATGAATACGATTATCAATCTGGGCATAACTAATTCTCCTCATTAATCATCAATCAAGATGGTTGATTTGTGCTCTGAACTGAGACCAAAAATTACATTAATTTTGGCCGTTCACTTTGTGATCAAACGCAATCCTGTTCAACTAAATTAAATTATCGGTTAAAAATCATGAAATTAAAGGGATATCAATCAAAAAAGATAATGCCTGCATTTTTATTATGCTTGTAAATCGATGGCCACCGGACAATGGTCCGAACCTTTAACATCACTAAGAATATGGGCGTCGGTAATCATATGCTGATGTTCGGCGTCAATAAAAAAATAATCGATACGCCAACCGATATTCCGTTGCCGGGCGTTGTTGCGATAAGTCCACCAGCTATAATTACCACCATCTTTATTGAACAGCCTGAACGTATCCACATAACCCTGTGCTAAAAATTTATCCATCCAGGCACGTTCAACCGGTAAAAAACCGGAATATTTTTCATTGGCCTTGGGATTTTTCAGATCAATAGGTTTATGAGCGGTATTAAAATCGCCGCAGGTTATAATTGCCTTATTGCTCTTGCGCAATTGATTGACATAATCCAGATAAGCATCATAAAAACGCAGTTTGTAATCCAGCCGGTTCATATCCCGCTTCCCGTTGGGAAAATAAATGTTAAGCAAAATAAAGGACTCAAACTCCTGTATGATGATTCGGCCTTCGTCATCAAATTCATGAATTCCAAAACCAAACCAGGATTTTAAGGGTGCTATACGATTCAAATTGGCTACACCGCTATAACCTGGTTTTTGTGCAGCATTCCATTCGATCTGGTAACCGTTTACATTTTTAAGATGAGATGCTGCTTGTTCTCGGCGTGCTTTTACTTCCTGCAGGCAGAGTATGTCGATATTATTACCGGCCAGCCATGTTAAAAAACCATGCCGGATAGCGGCTCGAATGCCGTTTACGTTCCACGAAACGATACGCATGGGTATCTTCACTCCCTAAAAAGCGTTTCGTCCACTTCTATTTCCATACGCAAAAGTGCAGCGCTGATGGTTTTGCCCTGCGCATCATGCTTAAGTGTAAGCGTGCCTCCGCCACCAAGGGCATTATGCAAAAGAAAGTTCAAAGCGCAGATATTTGGCAGTTCAAATCGTTCCACTTTACCTTTTACCATATTCCCAAAATGTTTTTTTACTTTATCAGCTGTAACATGTTTTTTAATAATGGAATAATATTCCGGCTTCAAGGCAATAATGCCCACATTGGCGGTATCGCCTTTATCACCGGACCGGGCATGGGCTAACTCTATCAATTTAACTTTCATGTTGCTTTCCAATCTGTTTAATAGCCATGATCCACCGAGATTATCCGGTCTCGATCGTTAATACCTTTGGTGAAACCATTTCTTTGCTGATCAACGCCGGCCAATAAGCGATTACATCCCGAACACGTGGACGACCTCCTCCGAATCCGGTGACATTAGGCGGACCGGTCAGTACCAACGGAACAATTTCATTAGCGAATTTTTGCATATCGGCTTTATTACGACCACGTACCCCAATTTGAAACACAATTTCATTGGGATCATCAATTTTATGCGCCGTTGTACCATGCGAAGCGTTGTATCCCAAAAATTCGGTTTGGATTTCATCAAATTTGAGGCCAAGGTACTCAATTCGTTTGCGAACAATTTCATCGGCCTTGTGAGCTTTTTTCAAAGCGTCCGGCCATGTATATGTCAGATTACCGATACATGTGTAACCATCAAAGTAGGAAATGGATACTTTATAATAAGGTGTATCCGGTTTTCCTTTAATATTTTTAATTTTCACCCGGTCTTTTCCAACGGTCTCCAGTTCTATCGTAGTAAAATCGGCCACTACGTCCGGCGTGATGTATTCGCGAGGATCTCCCAATTCATACACAAGTTGTTCCTTAATGGTTTGTTCAGTGATGAGTCCACCCAGAGATTCATGCTTGGTGATAATGAGATGTCCATCGGGATAGGCTTCCACAATGGGGAAACCAATACGTTCCATTCGGGGTACATCTTGCCAGCCGGCAAAAAAATTACCACCGCTGGCCTGAGCACCACACTCGTTGATATGACCACCAACCACACCAGCGGCAAGTTTATCCCATTCGTCATTTTTCCAGCCGAACTCATGGATCATCGGTGCTAATGTTATGCCTGTATCCGTTACTCTTCCGGTTACAATAATATGAGCACCCTGCTGCAATGCTTCCACCACCGGTTTAGCACCGAAATAGACGTTGGCGCTGGTAACTTGTTTACGAACGCTGCTCAGCGATTTCCCGGTTTCCATATTTTTTAAATCATTGCCACTGGCAATCAAACCATCCAGCTGATGAAGTATATCATCACCATAGATGGCAGCTATTTTCAAATCTCTAAAACCCTGCCTTTCTGCCACTTCCCGCATAGCCAGCATGCAACCTACCGGATTTACACCGCCGGCGTTTGTAATAACCCGGATATTTTTTTCCACCAGCGTCGGCAGTAAAGTATCCATAAGTGGTATAAAATCTTTAGCATAACCCAGGTCAGGGTTCCTGGATTTTTGTTTCTGCATAATCGACATCGTTAGTTCCGCAAGATAATCCATGACCAGATAATCAATTTCCCCTTCATTTACCTGGTCGTAAGGGGCGTCAAAACGGTCGCCCCAATAGCCCTGTCCGCTGGCGATACGAATATAATCCTTCATCAATTCTCCATATTAATGTCATTTACTAAACAACTGGTAAATGCCGGATATAAGCACTATGTAATGCAATACCCCAAAAAATAATTTCATAAAAGCCGTTAAATTAGCAAATTAATGTTAATTTCAAAAATAGAAAGATAATTGAAAAATACAAACTCAAATTTTCAGATCAAAAGAGCAATGGAATATCCGTCGAGTGGAGCCGTTGTAGATGGCGAATTGCGGCATTTCATTGACAGCGATTTGGTAAATAGGCCATATAAGGAGGAAATTATGAATTTTGGTTTAGAGAAAAAAAAGGCCATTGTTATGGCATCCAGTAAAGGGTTGGGCAAGGCAACAGCCCGATTGCTGGCTATGGAAGGTTGTATGGTGAGTATTTGCGGCCGAGACAACGAGATGCTGCGCAAAACGGCCGCTGAAATTGAAACCGAAAGTGGTCAAACGGTTTTTTATGATACGGCCGATGTGGGCGACTCTGCATCGTTGCATCGTTTTATAGATCGGGCAATTGATACAATGGATGGCGTGCATATTTTGGTAACCAATGCCGGTGGTCCCCCGGTGAAGGGTTTTGCGGAAACAACCGATGAAGAATGGCATCACTGGTATGACATTACTTTTATGAGCGTCGTTAGAGCCATTCGGCGGGTATTACCCGAGATGGAAGGGCAATCATGGGGTCGGATCATCAACATCACATCGGTTTCGGTAAAAGCACCGGTCGAAAATTTGATTTATTCCAATGCGTTACGCATGGCTGTCGTCGGACTGGCCAAAACTTTATCCAATGAACTGGGTCCCAAAGGGATTACGGTTAATAATGTGGCGCCCGGTTATCATTTAACCGATGGACTGGAACGCATTGTCCGTAAAAAAACGGAACAGGGTATGAAACGGGAAAAAGTGCTCAGCGATTGGTCCGATAAATTGCCGGTAAGGCGTATCGGTATGCCGCAGGATTTGGCCGGTCTGATTACCTTTCTGGCCTCCGAGCATTCGGCATATATGACGGGGACGACCATTCAGGTGGATGGTGGTGGTTATCCGGGTACACTTTAACTTCCAGCCCGGCAAACCGGATATGCGTAAAGGTAAAAATTATCCGGTAATCGATCTATCGGTTAGTGGTCGGTAAACCCTCCTTGCGCATAATTGCCAGCGCATTGGTGGATTGGCTCGGGCCTTTTTTTATGAGGTAGTCGAAATAAAGTTCATCGTCAAGCACAGTTTCTTCAAAGTGATAGTTTATCAGATGATTGATGGATTCGGCCAGTTCCACCAACTCCAGATCATGTGTACTGATGATACCGGCGGCCTTTTTTTGCGATAAAGCCTTAATGTAAGCCCGGCTTCCCAGCAAACGTTCTCGGTTGTTGGTACCTTTATATATTTCATCTATGAGGAAGAATAAGGGACGTGAATCATTCTCATCGGCAGCCTCCAGCAGCAAACGCAACCGTTTAACTTCAGCATAAAAATAGGATAAACCATCTTTGAGTGAATCGCTGATATTGATACAGGTAAACAACCGGAAAAGAGATACCTCAAAATATGCAGCATCCACTGCGGTTCCGGCATAAGTCAAAGCCATGTTGACGCCTATTGTTCGTAAAAAAGTGCTTTTACCAGACATATTGGATCCCGTAATCATGGCCAGTTTAGTGGTTTCGGTGACATGAAAATCATTGGTTACTTTTTGTTCTTTATCAATCAGCGGATGCCCCATCTTCCGGCATTTTAACACTAAAGAACCTTCATCGAGAGTGGGAAAGGTGTATTGCTGGTTGAGATCGGCAAAACCGGCAAGGGCAGATAGTGCTTCGATCTGATACCAGACCGAAAGCCATGAAGGTATGTTTGCATCTCCCGCACGAATAAGATATTGTAAATGCCAGGCCATCCAGTAATCGTAGGGGAAAACGATATTTAACAGAATTAACATAACCGGATTCATTCTAAAGCCTATAGCTGTCAAGTTTAGATTTATATGCTGAATGAGTTTGGAAGGTTGCCACTTCTGATTGCGTAGTGCATCCGTAATATTTTGCAAACACAAATCGTTTCTAAAACGAAAACGTTGCAGATAGGTCAGAATATGCCGCAGTTTTTCAATTTGCTCATGGAAGGTTAACGCTTTATCGAATAGTGAACGCAGGGGACGTCCGGCGCCAATAAAGATAGAAATATAAAGAATAAAGCTCAAGGATACGAGCGGCGGCAGCCAACCTGCCAAATAAAACACTAATAATATTATGTTGATCAAGGCCAGAGAGGTTAATATGATTGATGGCAGGATAGGCGCCTTTTTTTGCGCCTCTTTGTTCAGCCACTCGGCCAAAGACTGCCCGTCAAAAATATGCTCAGACGCCAGTCCGGGCAATACGTTTAATTTATTGCGAAATATCGAACGCTTTTGTAAGGCTTTGATGCAATCCTGGCGGTATATAATGGCGCCTTTTTGGGGATGGGTGATGGTTAGCCATTCCAGCAGTTGTTGACTGCCCTCTCTGGTTTGACAAATATCCAGTAACCGGTGTATGGAATAATTGCCTGTAATGTGCAAGTCATTGGCAAATGGATGGCTAATATCGGTTGCCGCTTTGGAAGGGGGCAGAGAAGCCCAGTTTAACCGAAAACGGTTCAGCTGATCCTGTTTGAATTCCTTCCAAACCAGGAAATACCGGATGGTTTTTTTTAGACGCCCATGCAACCATCCGGCTATGCCGAATATAACAATTAAAACGAATAAGGCGGCAAAGCTGAGCCATTCACTGGAAAAATACAACGCAGCGATAATCAGTAAAAGCCCCACCCCGGCAATTGAAAGACGCAGAAATGCATACTGATTACTTCGTTTTTCCAAAGCCTTGATTCTGGTCTGAATACGTTCAAGATGTCTTTCTAATTGTTTTGCTTTTTGATTATGATTCATGATAAATTTAGCTTTTTTTGCTGATCCCTTAAATATTCTTTTAAAATATATTGATATTCACCATATTGACCAAACTTTTAAATGGTTTAGCGAACCAAGTGGTGATTTTTATCTGCGGTAATGAAATAAGTAAACTTATGCATCTATCCGGCGTTAAACAGTAGCCATATCGCGGAAAGACATAATTTAAGAGCAGGAAAAAAGCTTGACTTAGAAATACAAGACATCTATTTTACAAGTAACCATTATACCAGTAGGTGAACACCATGCGTTTAAAATTTTCTATTCTTCTTATTATAATTCTCGGTGTGTCTATGGCCCATGCGGCCACGGTGCATCGAATCGTGATTGATGGGGTGATCAATCCGGCTGCGAAGGATTATATTGAAAAATCCATTCTTCGTGCGGAAGAAGAAAACGCTGAATTACTCATTATTCAGATGGATACACCGGGCGGTCTGATGAGTTCTATGCATGAGATCAGCAAGGCCATTCAGAATGCCTATGTACCGGTGGCGGTTTATGTGGCGCCCGGAGGCGCCCGTGCAGGCTCGGCAGGTGTTTATATTACATATGCGTCGCATATAGCCGTTATGGCTCCGGCTACCAATATCGGATCGGCACATCCCGTTTTCGGCAGCGGTATTGGTGGGCAACAACCCGATTCGGCCAGCAGCGAAACCATGATGGAAAAAGTAATCAATGATGCTGTCGCTAAGATAAAAGCCGTAGCCGAGAAGCGAGGACGTAATGCGGAATGGGCGGAAAAAGCCGTGCGGGAAAGCGCTAATATCACGGCTGAAGAAGCTCTGGCATTGAATGTTATTGAATACATCGCGCCCGATACGGATTCATTACTGACTGCTGTCGATGGCATAGTTATCAAATTGGATGTGGGGGTGGAAAAAGAACTGCGTACCAAAAATGTCCGTATCGTCACGTATGAAATGGACTGGCGGCAGCGTTTGCTGGATGTCATTTCCAATCCCAATATTGCTTATTTTTTAATGATTCTCGGGTTTTACGGATTATTGTTTGAATTGTACAGTCCCGGTGCTATATTGCCGGGAGTGGTAGGAGGTATTTCACTGATACTTGGATTGTATGCCCTGCAAACCCTTCCGGTGAATTATGCCGGTTTGTTGCTGATAATTTTTGCCATTATTTTGTTTTTATTGGAAATAAAGGTGCAAAGTTTTGGATTACTATCCATAGGAGGCGTAATTGCGTTGGTATTGGGAAGTGTTATGTTAATCGATAGTCCTTTTCCCTTTTTGCAGATATCCTGGCAGGTTATTTTAGGGGTGGTTATTATAACCATTTTGTTCTTTGGATTTGCCATCGGGATGGCCATACGTACTTTTCGCAGTAAAGTCAATACCGGTCGCGAAGGTATGGTGGGCGAAATTGGAGAAGTTTATAAAACCATCAATCCTGAGGGGCGCATCAAAATTCACGGGGAATTGTGGAAAGCCCTCAGCGATGAAAAGATAACAAAGGGAAAACGGGTTAAAATTGTTGAATATGATGGTAAAAATTTACTGGTAAAAGTAAAAAAGATTTAAAACAAAGGAGCCATTTATGCCTTTTATGACAGCAATAATCGTTATTGTACTCCTGCTGCTGGCCAGCGCCATCAGGGTTTTGAAGGAGTACGAACGCGGTGTGATCTTCCGTTTGGGCCGTCTGGTGGGATCCAAAGGACCCGGCCTTATCATACTTATCCCGATCATTGATAAGATGGAAAAAGTGAGCCTCAGAACCGTGGTAATGGACGTGCCTCCGCAGGATGTGATTACCAAAGACAATGTTTCCGTACAGGTTAATGCCGTGTTGTATTTTCGTGTACTCAATCCGGAAAAAAGCGTGATTGAAGTGGAAAATTTTGTGTTCGCCACCTCCCAGCTGGCGCAGACCACGTTACGCAGTACGGTCGGTCAAGCGGATTTGGATGAACTGCTGACCGAGCGCGATAAAATTAACGCCCAGTTGCAGGAAATAATCGATACGCATTCCGATCCCTGGGGTATCAAAGTATCACTGGTGGAAGTAAAACATATCGACTTACCGGAAGCCATGCAGCGGGCGATGGCCCGTCAGGCAGAGGCCGAGCGTGAACGGCGGGCTAAGGTGATTGCCGCGGAAGGTGAATTCCAGGCCGCCCGAAAATTAACCGATGCCGCTAAAATTATCGATGAAAATCCGTCCGCATTACAATTACGCTTTCTGCAGACATTAATTGAAGTATCGGCAGAAAAGAATTCCACAACGGTCTTCCCGATTCCTATTGACCTGTTTAAACCCTTTCTGGAAAAGGCAGCCAAAGAATCCTGAATAACCGGTTAAGCGAGTTAACCAAACGTTGTTGAAACCTGCTGTCATTCGATGGCAGGTTTTTTTGTTTGGGATACGAATAAATTGTTCACAATGTGTAAAATCCGCATCCCATCGCAGGGGCTTACTACGTTCCATTGAGTTGAATAATGTATGAATAAATTAGCATCCACCCGCAATATTTTTTATTTTGCTCACCAATTCTTAAACCGATGGTAAAGGTTTATATAAACTATTTAAATTGAGAGATTTGTTATGTCTCTGCGCAATGTATCTGTTTTTATGATTGGGGCCTTTTTGTTGAGTTGTTCACCGCAAAGGCTGGTTATTCGCCAACTGGAACCTGTTCTTGATAATAGTGTAAAAGCTTTGTACGAAGAAGGCGATTTACAACTGGCTGAACAAGCAATGGCAGCGGATTTAAAACTTGTGGAAGGATTACTTAAAAGTGATCCCCAAAATGAAAAATTATTGACTATCGCTGCGCAGGGTTATGCCGGTTATGCCATGGGTTTTGTGGAAGATAAACAACCGCAGCGAGCCAAAAAATTGTATTTAAGAGCCAGAGATTATGGTTTGCGCTTACTGTTTGATGACGATTCCATTGAAGCGCATCTGAACAAACCTATAAACCAGTTCGAGAGTCTCATTGCTCAAAAAAAGGAGGATGAGCTGCCCGGTTTGTTTTGGTCCGGATTTGCCTGGGGCGGTTATCTCAATTTATCGCTTAACGAGCCCACAGCATTGATCGATTTTCCAAAAGTACAGGCTATTATGAAAAGAGTCGCGACCTTGCAACCGGATTATTTTTATGGTGGGGTTTATCTGTTTTTAGGGGCGGTATACGGTATGAAGCCCAGAATGCTCGGTGGAAATCCGGAAAAGGCTCTGCAGTATTTTCAAAAGAACCTGCAAATGACCGGTGAACAATTTTTATTGACCTATATTTACATGGCCCGTTATTACGCGGCCAAGGTGCTGGATGAAGAAAAATTCGATAACTATATCCAACAAATTGAATCCGCTTCCGAGGATATTTTACCGGAGGCGCGGCTGCTGAATGCCATTGCAAAAAAGAAAGCCCGGTTGCTGAAAGAAAAAAAATCGGACATCTTCTAGTTGAAAACACTAACGCATAAGGAATTGATTATGTATAAACGCTCATTGCTCATAGCTGGCTTGATCTTATTGTTTACCTTCGGATTAAATGCCAAACCGACCACCATAAAATTTGCCACCCTGGCACCGGACGGATCCACATGGATGGATGTGATGAATGCTTTTAAACAAGCGGTGGAGGACAGTACCGACGGGCAGATTGTGTTCAAGATTTATTCCGGCGGGGTACAGGGTGATGAGGTGGATGTGCTGCGCAAAATGCGTTTTAGACAGTTACACAGCGCCGGATTTACAGGGGTAGGTCTGGGGGAAATTTTGCCGGAGGTACGGATTCTGGATGCCCCCTTTTTATTCCGCAGTTATGATGAAATCGATTTTATATCCGATAAATTTTTTGACCGCTTTGCCGCAGCTTTTGAAGAAAAAGGTTTTGTCCTTTTAGGCTGGGCTGAGGTTGGTTTTGTGTACATTTACACCAACACACCCGTGCGCCAGCCGTCTGACTTTAAAGGGGTTAAAATGTGGATGTGGGAAGGTGATCCCCTGGCTCAGGCCACCTTTGAGGCCTTTAACGTGCATCCCATTCCGCTGTCTATAACGGATGTGCTGACATCGTTGCAAACCGGATTGATTGATGGGGTTTACACTTCACCCATGGGCTGCGTGACATTGCAGTGGTTTACCAAACTAAAATATGTACTCGATCTTCCCCTGGCCAATTCCAATGGGGCGGTTCTGGTCTCCAAACAAGTATTTAATCGTTTGAGTAAAGAGCATCAGAATATATTACGAAGGTTAGGTCGTAAATACTTTGATGAACTGACCCGCCGTAGCCGGATTGATAATAATAAATCGCAGCAGGAAATGCTCAAATCCGATATAAAGAAAATCACAATCGATGATCCGGCAGAGATAAAAAAATTTGAATCCATCGGAGCTGAAGCACGCCGGGAATTGGTCGGCAGGTTATACGATCAGCAATTACTGGATAAAGTGGAAAAGGCTGTCCGGCAATATCGTCATCAACAAAAAACGGGTGGTGAATGATGCAAAGGGATGAATTGGTAAATTATTTACATACGTATTTACACACCGCTGATTTCAGTGATTTGTGCCCCAATGGCTTGCAGGTGGAAGGTCGGCATCAGGTTAAACACATTGTCACAGGAGTGAGCGCCTGTGTTGAATTATTTGAAAAAGCGGTGCAAAAAAAGGCGGATGCTGTATTGGTGCATCACGGCATCATATGGAATTTTGAACGGCCGGTGTATAAAGGGGGCTATAAAAAGCGGGTTAAAATGTTATTGGAAAATGATATCAATTTACTGGGTTACCATCTGCCTTTAGACGCCCACCCTGAAGTTGGTAACAATGCCCAGATTGCCAATATATTGAATATGGATACGATAGAACCCTTCGGCGAAATGAAAGGGCAATATATTGGTTTTAAAGGAACGGTTGCCGATTATACAGCGGATACCTTATTCGCCCGAATTAGGGATAATATTAACTCCCATGCTTTGATTTTCCCCTTCGGACCGGAGCGCATCAGACACATCGGAGTAATCAGCGGAGGAGCGCAGAAAGAAGTGAAACAAGCAGTTTTACAAGGATTGGATGCTTTTATCACCGGAGAAGTCAGTGAGCATATAATGCATTATGTAAAAGAGGAGGGCATCCATTTTATTTCCGCCGGGCATCATGCCTCTGAACGCGTGGGCATTATCGCCCTGGGTCGCCATTTGCAGGAAAAGTTTGATGTGCAGGTTGAATTTATAGATATACCAAATCCCGTCTGAGTGCCCTGTCTGATTTGTTATGGGTGCATTTACCACAATTTGGACATCATCCTCATAAGGATTAAAGCATTTTGAATTTGTCCCGGTAGAATGTCGGGATCTAAAAAAAAACGCGGTATTCGGTAGATCCAGAATACCGCGCTTGCATGTTATTACCAACTTCACTGGGTTTGAAGGGGAATGTTCAATCGTTTGAAAATCATAACACCCCGATCAGCTGGTCTTCAGCTATTAATTCGTCTTTAAAATCTCGAAGACCGTAAGATTGTTACGATCAGGCGAGATCGAAACGATCAAGGTTCATTACTTTGCTCCAAGCCCCTATAAAGTCGTTCAGGAACTTATCCTGAGAGTCCTCACTTCCATAGACTTCGGCCAAAGCCCTCAGCTGGGAATTCGATCCGAAAATGAGGTCGGTACGTGTAGCGGTCCATTTCAATTCACCAGTTGTCCGATCCCGACCTTCGAAGACATCTTCATCATCGGATGCGGCTTCCCACGTGGTTCGCATATCGAGCAGATTGACGAAAAAGTCGTTGGTCAGGTACTCCGGCCGATCGGTAAAAATCCCGTGTTCGGACTGCCCGAAATTGGCATTTAATGCACGCATGCCTCCAATGAGAACCGTCATCTCTGGAGCCGTGAGCGTGAGCAGTTGGGCCTTATCAACCAGTAACTCCTCGGCCGATACGGCGTACTTGGTTTTCTGATAGTTACGAAAGCCGTCTGCTGCCGGCTCGAGTACAGCAAAAGAATCTACATCGGTTTGTTCCTGTGATGCATCGGTGCGTCCCGGTGTAAAGGGCACCGTCACATCATGTCCGGCATTTTGAGCGGCCTTCTCAACTGCTGCACAACCGCCCAGAACTATCAGGTCAGCCAGCGAAACCTTTTTCCCATCGGATTGTGCGTTATTGAAACCCGTGCGGATTTCGTCCAGAGTTTGCAGTACTTTTTGTAGTTGCTCCGGCTGGTTTACTTTCCAGTCTTTTTGCGGCGCCAGACGAATGCGTGCTCCGTTGGCTCCGCCGCGCATGTCGGACCCGCGAAATGTGGATGCCGAAGACCATGCTGTGTAAACCAGTTGTGATACGGATAATCCGGAATCGAGGATTTTGCTTTTGAGAGAGGCAATGTCCGATTCGTCGATCAATTCATGGTCAACCGCGGGAACGGGATCCTGCCAGATTAGATCTTCCTCCGGCACTTCCTGGCCGAGATAGCGGGATTTCGGACCCATATCGCGGTGGGTCAGTTTGAACCAGGCCCGGGCAAAGGCATCGGCAAATTCATCCGGATTTTGATGGAACCGTCTTGAAATCTTCTCATAGGCGGGATCCATGCGCATTGCCATATCTGCTGTGGACATCATGGTCGGTACGCGTTTTGCCGGATCGTGGGCTGCCGGTGCCATGTCCTTTTCGGCTACATCTTTGGGTGCCCATTGCCAGGCCCCGGCCGGGCTCTTGGTCAATTCCCATTCATAACCAAACAGCATGTCGAAATATCCCATATCCCACTGGGTGGGATTGGGTGTCCATGCCCCTTCCAATCCGCTGGTTATAGTATCATCTCCCTTGCCGCTGCCGAAACTGCTTTTCCAGCCAAGCCCCTGTTCTTCGATGCTGGCGCCTTCAGGCTCAGGACCTACATGGGCAGCGTCGCCGGCACCATGGCATTTGCCGAACGTGTGTCCGCCTGCTGTGAGGGCGACGGTTTCCTCGTCGTTCATGGCCATGCGGGCAAAGGTTTCGCGTATGTCCTGAGCTGATTTTACCGGATCAGGTTCACCGTCCGGACCTTCCGGGTTCACGTAGATCAGACCCATCTGCACAGCGGCAAGTGGGTTTTCCAGCTCCCGGTCACCGGAATAGCGTTTATCACCTAACCATTCGGCTTCAGCACCCCAATAAATGTCCTCCTCAGGTTCCCAGACATCTTCACGGCCGCCGGCGAAACCAAATGTCTTCAAACCCATCGATTCCAGGGCGCAATTACCGGCGAGAATCATCAAATCCGCCCATGAAATTTTTTTGCCGTACTTTTGCTTAATCGGTAATAGCAGAAAACGCGCCTTGTCCAGGTTGGCGTTATCGGGCCAGCTGTTGAGGGGCGCTAGACGCTGGGAACCGCTTCCTGCACCTCCTCGGCCGTCGCCTATACGATATGTACCCGCGCTATGCCAGGCCATGCGGATAAAAAGTCCTCCGTAATGACCGTAATCAGCAGGCCACCAATCCTGCGAGTCGGTCATCAACGCATAAAGGTCTTTTTTAACCGCCTCCAGGTCGAGTTTCTTAAATTCTTCAGCGTAGTTGAAATCCTCGCCCATTGGATTGGACAGGGATGAATGCTGATGCAGAATTTTTAGATTTAACTGATTCGGCCACCAATCCCGGTTCGACGTACCGCTACCTGCGGCATGTGCCAGTGGGCCCTTTTTTTCATTACTCATAAAGCAACCTCCTAGTATTGTATGAGCTTATTTATTATACGTGCACGATTTAAATTAACTGATGTTGTTGTATTCGGGATGCATATACTCCGCTTACTCTGCGGGAGGTGCTCCCATGTTTTTACTTCTTTCAATGGATTGCAACGCCAGGTATCGTTCTCCGAATTTTGCAATGTTTTCCAGCTCTGTATCAAACTGATCGAAATGCTGTTCCTCATCGGCAACCAAATCTTCAAATAGCTTTTTAGTTACAGAGTCTGCATTTTTGGCGCATTCATTAGCCCAGGTATTGTAAGCCTTTACCGCATCACTTTCCATTTGGCAGGCCATTTCCAGCATACTTTTTATATCATGAACATTTTTAACCGCCCGCGAAGCTTTTAATTCGATTTCCCCCTTCAAAAACAAAATGCGTTCAGAGAGGTCTTCCACGTGTGTCATTTCATCGATAGCCGAACGTTTAAACATGCCGGCAAGCAGATCAAAGCTCTGATCATCACAGTGGAAGTGAAAGTACATATATTGATGGACCGCGGTCATTTCGTCAGCAATGGCTTTGTTTAACAATGTAATGCTTTCTTCATGCATCGAAATTTCTCCTTATAAATCTGTACTCTAAATGGTTAAAAAAATTCTAGTATTCAGAACGATTATTATTTATGAATCTATGTTTTATTCATTAATTCAAAGCACCTTATTTTATTTTGCAGTCTTCACACACGCCAAAAAATTCCAGTTTATGGTGGTGTACAGTGAAGCCGGTTAGTTGGGTCGCCTGTGTATTCAGATCATGATAAATGGGCATTTCAAAGTCGAGAATTTTTCCACATAATTCGCAGATCAGATGATAATGCGGTTCCGTGTTTGCCTCAAACCGATCAAAGGTACTGCCAAAATGTATTTTTTTGACCAGCCCCATATCGATGAGTACGGTTAAATTGCGATATACAGTACCCAGGCTGAGCTGCGGAAACTCTTTTTTGATTTGTTCATAAAGCCAGTCCGCTGTCGGATGTGTATCGGTTGAGCGTAATAGTTCCAATATACGGTCGCGATGTTTACTCTGTCTAAATTTTTTCTGTTCTGTTTTGCACATAATTATTATTAATAATCGTTATTATTAGCATTTTAGCAAATAAGAATATTTTTGTCAAGTTGAAATTCAATTTCGCATGTAATCCATACTTGCGATAACCTGAGGAACAGAACATGTTGTTTGCTAGAAAACATGGGAAAGAGAACAACAATTTTTTCAAAGGAATGCGATTGGTTATGGTGGAAGGTACCGATACATCGGAGAATTTAGAGGAGCAATATGTATTGGACGGTACTTATTAAATTAGTTATTACGCATCAATGGGTTGATTTGATTTAGGTATCTCACTGTGCTATTCTCAACCTTACCAACTTGGTGGAAATTTTTATTAGGCCGCTATAAAGGTCACTAAAAACATCACTTGCCTAGAATGAAGGAAGATGATCAATTCAATTTATGGATCCCGGTCTTACATAATTTATTTTTCCATGAAACTTGTTCCGTGTTTTACAATTCTTCCGATATCTTGAGGACATGCCGCGGCATATTTTGTACAGGACATTAATTTTTTTTAACGCTTCACGAGAACCCATTAACATGTTATTGCGAAAGACTGCCACTGAGGGTTGAATTCAGCATGGGCTATTTAATCCCGTGGCGGATTTTCAAATATTCATGAGGCATGTTCGCTTCACAGTTGAAATCGCGGTTCCGTGCTCCAATAGAATTACGGGTTTCTTTGAATATTGCTTAATATTTCAACACCACTATCAAATAATTTATCTGAGCGTAAATTATTAAGAATGATGACCGTTTGGTTATCGGTGAAGGATCATAAAATAATGCCCGCTCCGCCTCCGGTATGAGCATACATTCTCTTTTTCTTTCCATTAATATCCATATCGGCGATGGGCCATCCGTATCCGTAAAAATGCGGCTCGGACCGGTTTACTAAAAAGTGATAGTAGGGGCAGGGCAGTCAGTTTTTTCAGATGGGAGGCGTTTGTGTGGTTCATTAATCAATCCATTTTTAAAACCTTCAAAAAATCGTTGTTTCATCTTCCGTCAATAACGGCTTGTGTTTGGTTGTGTAAAACGGGCGGCCGTTGCCTTAAAATAATCCCAAATTCCCACCGGATTAATGAACCCTCAAAAAAGTACATCTTTTCGGTCAGATGCAACGAGATATTGACATGCGGTTGTTAAGGTTTAACCGAATTAACCGGCTCATTTCAAGAGAACCAGTTTCCGGGTCTGGTAAATTTTTCCATCGATTTCGATGCGGTACAGGTAAACGCCGCTTGATAAACCGTCCGCCTGCCAGCGAATGCTGTGTACCCCTGCATGCTTCCTTTCGGAAACGATGGTAGCCATTTTCTTTCCCAATATGTTGTATATTGCGATATTGACCTGGCATTCCCGGGGAATTTCATATTCGATGGTTGTAACCGGATTAAACGGATTGGGATAGTTTTGCTTTAATTTAAAGGTACCGATGACGTTGTCTTTATGTTCAATGGAAACCGGATCACGGCTCATTTTTGCAATAAATATCATATCCCCGCCTCCGGTATCCAGCGTATCCGCCGGTGTAAAATAGACTTCGGCATGAATGGAACCGGTGACATATAAACCGCCTTTTCCGTCCGTGCAAATTCCCGTGCCCTGTTCCAGCGTTCCGTATCCGCCGACAGGCTTGGTCCATAAATAATTTCCGGTATTATCAAAAGCGGCAATAAAAATATCCGCATCATTGTTGCTCCAATGTGTCTCATCCTCAACAATGAGCGAGTCGGTAAAATAACCGGCAATACAGGCATTGCCCAGGTCATCAATGGTTATCGACTTAGCGGTGCCCGAAGTGGGGTCTATTTGCCGAACCCACTGATATGAGCCATCGCTGTTGTATTTGGCTACAAAAATATCCGCGTTATTATCTTCGGAAGGCATTATGGTTATACTATCCTGTTCAAAATGGGCGGTAAGAAAAAAATGCCCGGTAATAAATACACTACCATCTCCGTCCGTAACGATCCCCGTGGGATAGTCGTTTAATATACCGCCGGCCTGCCTTGCCCACTGAAATTCGCCGAGATCATTAAATTTGACCACATAAATCCGGTTATTGCCTTCTTCGTATTCCATCGCATAGGTTCCGTCAAAGTTAATTTGATTGCTGTAGCCCCCGGTTACATAGACATTGTTCTGCTTATCAACACAAATCGCGGTGCTAAACGGATCATACGGACCGGAGAATTTCTTTGCCCAGATTAGCGATCCGTCCGGGTTGTACTTGAGGAAAAAGACCTCCTGACCGCCCCAGTCGGCATGTAATGAATCTCCATCAAAATAGGCGTCATATTTAAACGTCCCGGTCACATAAACATTGCCGTCATGATCCACGGCCACGGCATTTCCATGGTCATGATTTGTTCCGCCGCCATGCTTAACCCACTGAACCTCGCCGGCACCGTTGTACTTGGCGATAAACATGTCGAAGGTACCATTTGAATGTACGGTGTCCGTATCAAAAACGGCGTCCGATAGAAACGATCCGGTGATATACGCATTTCCCATTGGGTCCAGCGCAATGCTTCGTCCCCGTTCTTCATTTTGAGAGCCGCTTCTGCTGCCGGCGTGCTTCGCCCACTGCACCGCGCCCTCGTTATCGTATTTAGCGATAAAGATATCCTCACTGCCATAACTGGAAATGGTGGTTGACTCGAAACTGGCGTTTAACGTAAAATAGCCGGTTATAAAACTATTTCCTGAACTGTCGCAGGTAATACTGGTACTCAGCTCAGAAGTATAACCGCCGGCCTGAACCGCCCATTCCCATTGCGGAATTTGAGCGTTTAAATTTAGCGCCCATATCAGGGCCGCTAAAAATACGGATGATTTTAAACAGGATTTCATGATCATTCCTCGCTTTTAATTCACAAAATAATATACTGAATCAAATTTGCACAAACAATAGAGGAAATTCTTTTAAGCCGGTATTCCGGCGTTCCTTCAGGTATGGATATCGAATTAACCCACTAAAGCCCGCGGTTGGCCCCACCCGACGTGGGTAGGTCGCGCCGGTAGATATTACCAAAGGAGCGCACCGGCATTGAATCCATGTTTAGGTTAGGCATTCTTTAACCACAGCAAAGCATCACCGTTTGAGGTAAAGGATTTTATATTAACTCCGCTATTCAGTCCTGATTTTTCAAGAAAGAGTTCGCCTTCACCCAATGAGTTGCAGACAACGGCAAATTTTACAAACCTAAGAAGGTTTTGAGATGTTACTACCACATTTTGATCATAGACAGTAACAACAGGTGGGAACCGTTTTAGAGCTGAGGAAATAATTAGAACTTTTTTAATGTTTTTTGGATATTACCTCAGTCACCAATTTTCTCTGTTCCGATAAGTCTTCGTTTGTAACCTCGTCTGGAGAATACGTGACTTCAAGTATTTTTTCATCATTTAATAGGTTGACGTGAATTGCCATATAATTTATCTCAAATGCTAAGGAGAGAGTAAGGTGCTTTTACTACCTGTATTTTAAACAGGCATGCCCCCCAAATTAAAATCATAAAACATACCAGTAATTTAATTCTTAAAATAAAGGTATGCCATAACCAATCCACAAAAAAATGGAGGAAGACAAGAAATTAGCGGCAAATACCCAAACTAATCTGCTGCTCTAATATCCGATCTGAAAAACCTATGTCTATTGCACCCCAATATGTGGATCAGTGTCTATACTGAAAATTAAACTGAAGTGAGGTGCTATGCCGCCAAAAATATACGGTGCTGACATAAAACAAAGTTGTTTTCGCCGCCGGTAAGGTGTTGCGGGGTGCATTGTCAGGAACCCGACAATGGTTGTACAATCACCAAAAAATGTCCGGATTTTAAACGTTAACCAGGTAATCCCGAATAATAAAAAAATATTATAGTAATTGCATCATAAGTTAAACACAAATTGATCTGTACAATTGGCTCCACGCTGCTGCATTATTTTCCGAGAAAAAAGGTTAGGAAAGGTTCAAATTAAGTGTAAAAAAATAGTCTGCAAATTGAAGCTAAAATTGCTGTCGCTCAAATGCATACCGCGCCTGAGACAGCAATTTCAATATTTATCCCGTCCATTTTTCAAAACTTTCATTCCGTTGATTTAAAGGATAAAACCAATCCGGTTTTAACTGCAATCCCTCTTTGCTTTTCCAGATAAAGTTACTGGCACGTTCAATATGTAAGGATTGTTCCACTTTTAGCAGAAAGATTACGCCAGCTTTAAGCTTCGATTCTATAATGACTGATTCTATATTCTGGGCCCGGAGCGCGCCTTTAATGGTTTCGGCCTGTTCCGGATTATGAGTGGCCCAAACAATAGTGTCCGGGCCACCCGGGTATTCCGGTTTGTCGTAATGAATCGTAATGGTTATCTCGCTGCCAAAAGGAATGTCCGGTAAATCCGTATCATAGGCTGAATCATTTTCCAATTCTATTTTTGCAAGATCCGTATAAATCGCACTGTATTTTTTAGATTTGATTGCCATACACCTATTCAAATTCCTTAAATAGATTACGTACCCTTTTATTGAACTATTTACGTTTAGGAAAATTTTCCGGTAGGTCATAATTATGCAGTGGCTGAAAATTAAATTCCTACCGTTCATTTTTCAACATTTTCCTTTTTTACTTGTTTAACTTTGGATGATACATATACACCAGATCCTGATAT
>WJIP01000396.1 GCA_014730185.1 Caldithrix sp.
ATATCAGGATCTGGTGTATATGTATCATCCAAAGTTAAACAAGTAAAAAAGGAAAATGTTGAAAAATGAACGGTAGGAATTTAATTTTCAGCCACTGCATAATTATGACCTACCGGAAAATTTTCCTAAACGTAAATAACATCTCCTAAAAACCATCTCAAAGGCCGGTTTGTTTAAGGACCGGCCTTTTTTTATTTTAAACATTTTAAACAAAATATTGTTACGATATGATATCCCATAAGTATGTTTTAATACTCATCAGTTTCTTACTGCCGGTGGCATGCAATCATCGGCCAGTCTCCGAGACGGTCATCGCCTCCTATGGGGATATCCGTATTCACAAAGCGGATTATGAGCGCTCCTATTATCAATTCTGGCAAACAACTCATGAAAAGGATAACGCCGACTTGCGCCGGGCCTTTGCCAGACAGCTTATTGAACAAGAATTGATTGCCGCAAAGGGCGAACGTTTACAACTGGATACACTGCAAGCTCTGCAGGACAAGCTGGCATACGACCGCAAACGATTTGCCAGGCGCCGCTACCTGGAACGCACCATCCGGGATACCATCACCCCACCGAATACCGCAACCGTAAAAACCCAGCTGAAGCGTAAAAATATTGAACTGAAAGTCTCGCAGATTTATCAGGATACAAAAAATAACATCATGCCGATTTACCAAAAGGTGCATAGCAATCCGCAAATGTTCGATCAGTACGCCCGGTCCTTGCCATGGTTAAGCTGGGGCGATACCGACTGGCCCGTGGAAAATGTGCTCTATCAGCTACAACCCGGTCAGATATCGGAACCGGTTCGCTCTTTAATGGGCTGGCATATCTTCCGGTTAGACAGCATAAGACAAACTCTTCAATTCCAGGAACCCGCTACACTGCATCTCCACAATATGCGTCAGCGTATCATGAACCGCAAATTCGATCATGCTGCAGCCGAACATATACGTGAACAAGTTTGGAAAACTTCTCTGGCGATACATGTTAAACCCATGCAGCGATTATGGAATTATATCGAACCCATGGTTAAAGAATATAAAAACAACCCGCCGCTGCATAATTTATCCACTATAGAGCATGAGTTTGGTCCGTCGGATATACTGAATAGCGTTATCGCCACTGTTGACGGCCAACCGTTTTACGTTGATGAATTCGTGGATGCTTTACCCGACCTGCCCCGCAATTTGTTACGGCCAAATCTTAAAAAGGCCATCGAAATTGCTATCCGGGATAAAATTATGAACCAAATCGCTTTACAGGCCGGAATGGGAAAAGATGCGGTTGTACGGGAAAAATTGCGCCGGCAGCGCATAACCTATATGTATTATGCCACGATCGCTCATCAAATGAAAAAACAGCAGCAACCCGGAGAAGCACAATTACAAACCTTTTATGAGGCAAACAAAGCATCTTATATTAAAGATATCTTGAGCGAAGTCCGTTTTATTCTTGTGCATGATGCTGCAACGGCCCGGCAGCTGGCTAAAGCAATTGATCAAGGCGCTTCCTTTGCGGAGATGGCCCGACGATATAGCATGCACCAACAAAGCCGGCAGCGCAACGGCCTTCTGGGTAAATTGTCCCGTAATGAAGAACCCATTGGCCAAAAAGCTGCCCAGCTGCAACAAGGACAAATTTTCGCGCCGGTTAACACCGGTAACGGTTTTGCCGTTATTCAGGTCAGCCAACAGGATACAATCTACCAAACCTTTGCCGAATCCTTGGAACAAGTGCGTAAAAATATGAAAGAAAAAATGATCAACACCATCCACCGGCAGATGTTACCGGCGGATTATGATCCCCGGAATATACATTACAACGACAGGGCTCTGAAAAATATACTTCAGGATAGCGACACGGTTTTTTAGACTATCCGGTTTTGCTTCTATTTGAACCCGGATATAGAGTGGTTGGACATTTTGGCTTCGAATATTATTTCCAGAGCCATAGCGATGGCTCCTCTTAATCCGGCTTCATCCCGTAATTTGCCTTTAACGATATGTGCCGAAAGGTAAGGCAAATGAGTGGTGCTGTCCTCCACACATTGTTTGAGTGTTTTATAAATATATTTGGAGTAGTCAAAAATTTTTCCGCTTAAAACAATAACCTGCGGATTAAGCACTTTAACCACATTCATGATTAAAATTTCCAGCAGCGATGTGTATTCTTTCAACACCTCCTGACATTCTCCCGATGTATACTCAGCAATCTTGATCATCTGCCTTAAGGTAAGATCTTCTTTGGGGCGATTTTGCGGAGCCTTAATATGAGGTAATAATGACTCCTTTAGATTACGATTGGCTAAAACATCGCCGAAATATTTTTGCCCGTTAAAGAGGTAATGGAGTTGCCGGGGATTACAGTATGAATCGATTTCCAGGTAACCTATTTCGCCGGCGCCACCGGATAAACCCTGGAATAGCTGATTACGGATAATGATTCCCGAACCCAATCCTTCACCAATCCAGATGGTCACGATATCGGCATATTCTTTAGCCGCCCCCAGAATACTTTCACCAATCGTAATCGTATTGACATCATTTTCAATGATTGCCGGAACCTTATACCGTTTTTCGAAATATTGTCCGATGGAAATTTTATCCCAGTCTTTCAACGTATCGGCAAACCGTAAACGTTCATCTTGATAATTAACCAGGCCCGGGATACCGATACCAATACTGACCAGTTTTTCTTCAGCAATACCATTTTTATGCAACAGGTTGTCGATTTTCCGGAAAATCTTTTTAATGACCTTTTCCGGATTTTCACCAACTTCGAAAGCCATCCGGGTTTTATCCATAATGGTTGCTTCGATATCGGCAACAGCGATGCGCACCTCGGTACGTTTCAGTTCAATCCCAATAACAAAATGGTTGCCCGGATTCAACTTAACCAGACTGGGTTTCTTGCCCCCTTTACTGGTCGATTGACCTTTGCCGATATCCACAACAAACCCGGCATCAATGAGACGATTGATGATATCAAACACCGCTACTTTGGACATTTCGGTTCTTCGGGAAAGCTCAATACGAGAAATGGGGCCTTCATCCCGTATTAAATTCAGTAACTGAATTTCATTGAGTAATTTAATCAATTGCGTATCGGCTTTTTTTAGCATGCTAAATGCCCTTTTTTTCAACAAATCCGACATAATTTATCATAAAACAGAGTAACAATATTGCCATTAATCACTTTTTTTTATATACTTAATGCATTGTTTTAATGCTGCATTTAGTTAGTTAAGTTTATTAACTAATGAAGGGAATGTACAATTTTTTACACTAAATGTAAACATTATTTGTTTTTCTGTTGCAAGATATATTTAACTCCGCAAACCCAATCCAATTTCGGTCACCTGCCGATAGTGGCTGAGTGATTGAGCAAACCTAAAAACGAGTTGGCATATGATGGAAAATGTTCAGCTTATTCTGTTTCTTCTAATTTTTTTCGTTATGGCGTTAGCCATGTTTTTCCGAAAAATTCCGGCCATTATGGCCTTACCCATTATGGCCTTTCTAATACCGATTGCCGGCGGGGTCTCACTGGATCATACCGTCCAGCATGTGATTGGCGAAGGAGCGGTCAAATTACATAACGCCTACACTGTAGCCCTGTTCGGCAGCATGTTAAGCGTATTACTGCAGAAAACCGGTGTGGCCGAAGGTTTCATTAAAAAAGGCGCGGAACTGGCCGGCGATAATCCCTGGATTATCGGAGTCATTATGCTGGCCCTGATTTCTTTATTATTTACCACAATGGGCGGATTGGGAGCGATCATCATGGTGGCCACAATCGTCTTACCCATCATGTCTTCGGTGGGCATCGGCCCAATGACCGTTGTCGGTATCTTTCTCATTGGTTTAAGTATGGGTGGTATTCTGAATCCGGGCAACTGGGCGGTTTATGTCGATGTATTGGGCTTAACGGTGGAAGAAATCCGGCCGTTTGCGCTCATCATGTTTTCCATTACGTTTTTGATGGCTTTGGTTTATATTACCATTCAACTGTTTAATGACGGGCATGATTTAAAACTGAAACGTATTTTTATACGCGCCGTTACCGTGCTGGTAATGCTAACCGTATTGTTC
>WJIP01000397.1 GCA_014730185.1 Caldithrix sp.
ATATCAGGATCTGGTGTATATGTATCATCCAAAGTTAAACAAGTAAAAAAGGAAAATGTTGAAAAATGAACGGTAGGAATTTAATTTTCAGCCACTGCATAATTATGACCTACCGGAAAATTTTCCTAAACGTAAATAACACGAATCAAATGGTGATTTCGGCAGGTAATTAACTAAGTCCCGTTTTCAAGAAGATGCATTGATCAGACTTTGGCAAGATTCCGAATGGACTTTGGGATCTTGTTGTTTTTTAAAAGTAGTGGTGATAACATCCATGGATTTTAAGAGTAATCAATTGGTAATAAAAGAGGGAGTTCTCATAAGCCAATTATTAATGAAAAGCTTAAAATGATAAGAATGAGGCTGGTGATTTTGTTCAACCATACAAAATGATGATCGTGCAATCGATTTTTTACAAAGTGAAATGTAATACCGATCATTGTCCACAGGATCAACGCTCCGCTGAATACAGAAAAGGCTATCCAAAAGGAAAGCGATGCATCAAGATGAAGGCGGGCTAAACCTAAAAAGGTAAAAATAACGGAAAAGGTAATAAAAGTAGCCGGGCTGGTTAATACCGGAACGAAGGTTAATAAAAATTCTTTAACCCGATTTCTGCGTTGTACGGCCATTTTAGTGAAATCGGTCGTCTGAACCAGCGCTCGTAAGCCGACCAAGAAGATGAATATAGAACCGATTAGGCGTAACCAGAATTCTTCTTTTAGTATAAACCCGGAAATAAGCGTAAACCCTTGCAGGATTATAAAAACCCAAATGCCAAATCCGGTGGCTATACCCCCTCCCGAATAAAGACTGGATAACGGTCCACGATAAAACACACGTTTTAAACCTATTATGCCAAAGGGTCCTATGGGAATGGCGACTAAAAATCCGATGATAAAGCCCTGCAGGAGCAAAGGCATTGCTATAATTAAAGACATCTTAATGCTCATCTTCATTTAATTAAAAGTGCGAATATAGTAATTTTTTTGTAAAATGTAAATTGTTACCGGATAAACCGAAAAATACAATGAAAATCCGGCGACCCCATGATTAAGAAATTAAAGTTTTAGTTGCGGCATACGATACTAAATGTCTAAACATTAAATATTTATTTTATCGGATCAGTAAATGCTCTGTAGAATTTCAATCGTAATCATAATTCTAATAATGGGTACATCCTGTGCGCTTAGAAAATCGACCTCTGAAAAACCAAATGAAGTGGTAGATGCTTATCCCGAAATTGAAGGTATGGAACATATCTCCGGCAGCTTCTTGACGATGGGAAGCAGGCATGAAGCGAACGAAAAACCTGTACATGAAGTTTATGTGAAAGGATTTTATCTGGACCGCAAGGAAGTTACGGTGGAAGAATTTGAATATTTCTGCCGGCGTACCAATCGTAAGATGCCTGATCAACCGCGCTGGAGCCAGCCCGATCATCCCGTTGTTAATGTAACCTGGCAGGATGCTGCTGCCTATGCGGAATGGGTGGGCAAGCGTTTACCGACCGAAGCCGAATGGGAATATGCCGCCCGGGGAAACCATGGATCGCTCAAATATGCTCCAGGTCGTGATCAGGCCGCTTATTTCAGAAGTTATGGTAATATTGCCGATGAATCGTTACGCCGGGAAAAGTTACGCGCTCCTATACGCTACGGATATGATGATGGTTTTGCTTTTACTGCACCGGTTGGCTCAATGCCTGCCAATCTTTTCGGTATCTACGATTTGGATGGAAATGTACTGGAATGGTGCAGGGACTGGTATAGCGCTGATTATTACAAAAACAGTGATAAAATGAATCCAACGGGTCCCGCCGATGGGCAGTATCGGGTGGTGCGCGGCGGATCGTGGAATCGTACAGGCAAATATTTACGCGTTTCTTATCGCACCTATTATCCTCCAAAAGTGCGTTTTAATTTTTTAGGCTTTCGCTGCGCCATGGATGAGGAAGCAGTCGACGGGAATATGAACACCATTGCCGATAACCAAAATTAATACGCAAATCGAATACCTAAAAAAATCTGGCGAGGGCGCCCGTATATTTGTTTTCCCAACCGATCCCAATAGGCCTGGCCGTTCTGCAGATTGATAGCCCGGTACATCTTTAAATAATCTTCCCCGCCATAAATGTTATAGAATGTCTCCAATTGATTGGGGTCCATTTTACCGCTTAGAAAACCATCATCATCTGCCTGTCCGGTTAATGGATAAACGTTAATTACATTTTTAGTATTGAATACATTATAAATACGACAATAGACCGTGGCAGCAAACCGATCATCCAGGTACTTTACATCTCGGTCAAAGTAATGATAACGCAGACCCGCGGTCATCTTGAATGCATTATATCTATACCGATAATTCAGGAATGCGCCGCCAAACACGGGTTTTCCCGGCCCGTAAATGCCGGTGTTGACTTTATGTCCCAAAAGATCATAACCATAAGCGGCTTCCGTGTATTGCTTAATTGTCGCATCGGATAGTTCTGCCATTGAAGACCCCCCCTGTCGTTTTGGCAAGCATGATTTCGGGATTAATGGAATAAAGCCGCAGGGTGTATTGACGGGCGTTAAGGCCGGCCTCAACTTTATGATTGGTGTGCAAGCGGACAGAGAAACGCACTTCCCCGCCAAGCCAGGACTGTTCCTGTTTGCCATAATCCTCATAAACGCCGTTACGGTCAAAGTAAAACCCATTCAATCTATAAGGGTATTGCACCTGCCAGGCGTTTCGAAAATCAGCGGAATAACCGGCCTGAGACACGGCGGTGCTGTCCGGCCATTGCCGCCAGTTATCGCCAAAATAGTCGTCATGTTTTTCCACAAACCGGTTATAATAGTCCAGCTTTACATTCAGACGCGTGCGGCGGTTAAAGGCATAATTGATGTCGGCGCCGATAAAACCGGTACGTTGCTTGAAATAGAAATCTCGTTGATTGAATATGGAAAGCATGGGCTGGTCATCATGATAATATCGAAGCCAATCGTAAAGCCCGGTGATCCTTATAGTAAGCGGATCAAAATCGAAGGTGAAAAACAAATTGATGGCCCAGCGGTTACTGCTGTTACCGGGGGTGAAACCATCGGGATATGTTAAATCTATGGTATCGGGTTGGCCCATATTCACATCCGGATTGGTTTGGTTCATATCCACCAGGTTATTGAATGCAAAACCGGAACTAAATCGCTCTTGATAATCCCCAATACTGTGATTTTCTGTGGCGATAAAATAAGAATGTTTATCAAAAACCGTTCCGCTTAACAATCCGGTTACAATATGCTCCCTATAGGTATAGGTATTCAGAAAGGACTGTCCGGAGTCGGTAAATTTATCGGTTTGCAGATATACGGCAACCTGAGGTTTAGCACCTCCCGATTTCAGTTTGGTGGTCACCAGGTTGGTGCCGGCCGCATAGGGCGCCACCGAAAAATTGCCGGGCTTAACCGTCAAGGTTTGAATGGCTTCGGGAATGAGATGAATACCCATTGAGGCCGACGTCGAGGTAAGATTAAAGCCGTTGATCCAGAAACTGTTTTCCGATGCTCCGCCTCCCCGGATATGAAGCAAACCATCCTGCAAAGTGACGCCCGGTAGCAGTTGCAAATAAGCTTGCAAGCCTCTTACCGGCCATTGCTCGATATCCTTATGATTGAGCATAAAGGTGTTCGATAAACTATCGTTTTTCAAAGCAGATGGCTTAATGGGCATGGAAGCATGTTGAGCTACCGTCGAATGATGGATAAACAGTAAAATCGCAGTGAAAAATGAAAATATCGCATAACATAAACTCCGACTTGAGGAATGATCCTTCAGAATGAATTAATAGCCTTCAATCCAAAATATTGCTCTAATATACAAAATTAGCGAACATAACAAAAGCAGTATGCCGAATCATTTGCTATAGATTTGAAACAAGATGGCGCGACCATACCAATCAGCACAAAGAAAACAAATTTATGAGCAATTGAAATCATGATAAAGATGACCTAAATTGTTGTAAACTAAATAAGACGCACAAAATAACAGAGGTTGATTCATGGATAAAGTGGTATTAGCGATTGATGCGGGCACGCAGAGTGTCCGTTCCATCCTTTTCGATGCAATGGGAAAGATAGTTGGCATACATAAGGTTCCAATCACTCCCTACACTTCCGAACAACCGGGTTATGCCGAAAACGATGCCGAGCAATACTGGCAGGCAATGGTGGAATCGGTTAAAGGATTGCTAACCCGCAACATTGTACCGGTTAAAAATATCCAGGCCCTGTCCATTACTACTCAGCGATCAACCGTTATTAATCTGGATAAATACGGTAACCCTCTGCGTCCGGCTATCGTCTGGCTGGACCAGCGGCGCACTGAGGATTTACCCGACATACAGGGTCCGTGGAAATACCTGTTTAAAGTTTCGGGATTATCGGATACCGTGCACTATTTGAGGGCAGAAGCGGAGGCCAACTGGATCAAAACGCATCAGCCGCAAATCTGGGAAAAAACCGCTAAATATTTGTTTCTATCCGGTTATCTGACATACAAACTCACCGAAAATTTTACCGATTCTGTGGCTGCACAGGTGGGTTACATCCCTTTCGATTTTAAACGGCAGCAATGGTCACGGCCCTATGATTGGAAATGGCAGGCCATACCGGTCAAAAAGCGCATGCTGCCGGAACTGGTGAAACCGGGTCAAATGTTGGGTAAGATCAGTGAGCAGGCGGCCGAACAAACGGGTCTGCCTAAACATCTGCCGGTCATTGCCGCCGGGGCTGATAAAGCCTGCGAGGTGATCGGTTCGGGCTGCCTGACGGAAAACATGGCCTGTCTGGGACTGGGCACCACCGCAACCATCAATGTCATTTCCCGGGAATACAAAGAGATCATTCCCTTGTTACCGGCTTATCCTTCCGTAATTCCCGATGCATATAACCTGGAAATTCAGATATTTCGAGGGTTCTGGATGGTGAGCTGGTTTAAGGAAGAATTCGGTTCCTTTGAACAGCAACTGGCGGAAGAAGAGGGTATTCCCGCAGAGGAAATTCTGGAACGTATGATCAAGGATATTCCGCCCGGTTCCGACGGCTTGGTTTTGCAGCCCTACTGGTCACCCGGATTAAGGCATCCGGGGCCGGAAGCACGCGGCAGTATTATCGGATTCAGTGATATCCATACCCGCGGTCATTTTTACCGGGCCATTTTAGAGGGTATCGGTTATGCTCTGAAAGAAGGATCGGAGCGCATTGAAAAAGGGACACATACCCCAATCAAAGAATTGTATGTGGCCGGGGGCGGCAGTCAAAGCCCCACCGCCATGCAGATTATGGCTGATATTTTCGGTTTGCCGGCTACAGGCCCGCATACCTTCGAAGCCTCCGGCCTGGGGGCGGCTATCTGCGCCGCGGTGGGCTCGGGTATGTATGAAAATTTCAGCACCGCCGTACACGCCATGACCCGACCGGGTGAGCGGTTTGAACCCCGGAAATCTACTCATGAACAATATAGCCTGCTGTACCGCGATGTATATAAGCGTATGTATACACGCCTGAAAACGCTTTACCGATCGATAAAAAATATTCAGAACGGTTGAGGATGAGGATGAAGGTAAGTGATATCTTGGAAGTCAGTTTATATGCAACAGACCTGGAACAAGCGGAATGGTTTTATAAGGAAATATTGGGTTTACAGCCGTTTACCAAAGAACCCGACCGTCATGTATTTTTTTATTGCGGCCAACGCGTGCTGTTAATCTTTAATCCCCATGTGACCTGTATAAAAAACGAACAAATTCCGCATCACGGCTGCTCCGGCCCGGGTCATGTAGCCTTCGCCGTTCGCGGATCGCAGCTGGCGGCATGGCGCACTTATCTGCAAAATAATGGCATCGACATTGAAAAGGAGATTACCTGGCCCAACAGCGCCCGATCCCTATATTTTCGCGATCCGGCCGGTAACAGCATCGAACTTGCCGAACCACACATCTGGGAGCTGGATGATGCTTCTTTTTTTCGGAATGAATGATGGTGGTTTTTAGTTTAAATGGCATCTTAATGAGGCAATTATAAATAGAAAGCTAACCGAGGTGCATAACCATGACCGAATTTATAAAAGTAGCTAAAATGTCCGATTTACAACCCGGCGAGAAAATGGAAGTGGACTATGATGAAGAGAGCGTGGCTCTGTTCAATATTGACGGATCATTTTATGCCATCCGTAATGAATGTACGCATGAATATTCCACGCTCGTGGACGGTGAACTGGAGGGCGATGAAATCATCTGCCCCTTACATGATGCCCGCTTCAATGTTAAAACCGGTCAGGAGACAGCGCCGGCCTTCGAACCGGTGGAAACTTTTGAAGTTAAAATCGACGGCGATGATATTTTAATTGCCCCCGTTGACGAGTAATAATTTGTAATTTTACATATCAGTTTCGTAATGTTTGATTTTAAAAACGGCGTGTCCTCGCCCAATTTTTGTTGGTAAAGATAAAACAAACTCGAAGTTGAATATTACTCCTTTAATGGTCGTGTATGGTATCGGGCAAATGTGATAAAAATTACTCGAACATCCATGCTATGGCTTTATCCATATTCCTGAGAACACGTATTGGCATTTTGCTTTTCGAGGACATCTCGAACATTCGGGACAGGCCATATTTAAAATTTCTACTGGTTACAAAGGCTACTTCAGCATCATTTATGCCCGGAGGAAAACGTGAGGAGTATTGGGCCATTTAACAACCGTACTTGTTTGCGGAGATGAGAGGTCGGCCTCGCTGAAGTCCCAAAGCCTGCCCATACCACTTTTATATCTTTTGTGGGATACCGCTGAATCGAAGGCCTCAAGAATAATCTTTTTGGATAATTGTCCTGTTAGCCTGATGAAGTGATATTGTTAATCTCATCAGTTTTTAGATCCATGATCTTCTCATTTTATTATATATTGTAAACTTTTCATTACGCAAGAATTACAGAAACAACATCGCGTCGCGTTTTTTGATCTGAAATGAAATGTATATGTTAGATACAATTATTTTGTATCAGTTGCATCCCCAGTCAATTTTAATTCCATCTAATCTATATTACCTTAAAAGGATGGGACTCACGGCTCATATTTTAAATTTAATCAAGAACTACAGCATTATCAAAACCATAATTTAGTCTTAGCAAATAATACCAACACATTAAATTTCATCTGCAAGTAATGTGTACCAAGAATCAACCCGGCAAACGGAAATGATATTGATCCAAAGGTTTGCAAAATGTACTGATACTTCAACCTATATATATTAATTACCAAGATTTTTATTTGAGATGAAATAATTATCCATTCTGCTTTGTTGAAAAGAAAATCAAAACAGAAAAAAAGAACATTAAAACAACAAAACCGATTATCCCCGTTGTACTTCATCATATAAATAAAAATGAGAGTAAGATCACAATTGAAAGCGTTTTTTTAACACATCATTGCCCAATCATCAAGTTTTAACAGAATGTAACGATAATAGGACAACTTTATCCAAAATGGATCAGCCTTGATTTGCAAAGCTGTCGTGATAAAACCACAGAGGAGCCGCATGAATGATTGTAAAAAAGTGCTGGTGTAATTCCGTATTGATTCAACAGTGTGTCGTTCTGAACATGCCTTTCAGAAGACACCATTATTTCCCTTGAGATTAGGGAAGACCTAACAACAAATTGCGTTAATGAATTGTTCATGTTTAATCAATTGTAAATGGAGAAATAACGATGAAATCAAAAATTTTAATGACCTTAGCCCTTTCATTTCTGATGATGCTGCTGATTGCCGGATGTACGGAAGAAAGCGACGGTCCAACGGATGATGGCAACAAAGAACTTCCCGTGCAAACGGAAACTCGCACCGGCCAATTGAAGATGATTGAGGGAGCTACGGTTGATCCCACCGATTTGCAGGTGGTCTCTTTTGCCGGAGCATCGGATGTTCAGGGCGACGGAAGCTTCTCAGTGGATGCAACCATGACCGATGACTATCAGTTAATGATGTTCCGTTCCAAATCCAATGGTAATCCGGTCTTTTTAGGCCTTTACGATCCGGCGAAACAAGAAGTATCCGCCAGTGATTCATCCACTGCCCTGGCGCTGACTCTTTTGAATCCTTATTTGGTATTTGCCGATCAGATGCAAAAGGATCAGTATCTGGCGGAAGTGATGAATAATCCGAAATTCGAGAATTTATTGAACATGCTCAATGATGCCTATATGAATGATGCATCGGATATTTTCAATTACGATGATAATCCCAAATTGTATCAACTTATTGTGCAAATCATGAAGGAATCGATGAGCAATCTGGGCAATGGTTATCAGGCCACGGAAAGGGCTCTTTACAAAGACGGTGTTAGCATCGGCGAACCGCCCTATATACAGGATGCTTCCGGCGATGATATTATGTTTATGAATCCCCGGCATGTGTGGTATGCGGCAGGTATTTATCCCAATGATGGGAATCTAAGTGATGTGGTAACCCTGGGCCGGGCCCAAACCATTGTATCCTATAACTGGGGCTGGCCGCCACAGATATCCGTCTCGGCTCAGGAAACACCTTATACGTTGGGTAACGGTACGTTTAAAATCGGAGTTTATAAAGGTATTGATTTAACCAAACTTAATCAGTGGAACGATCCGGTTGGCCGAGCTTCCATTCTCAATACCGGCGAAGCAATTCTAAACATTATTCGTTTGGCCAATGGGTATATGCCCGAACCGGATTTTGCTAAGTTATCCAATCACATCAACATTTCTCCGGCGAATGCCGAACAGTTGAACAAAGATTTGGTGGAACGTAATACGGAAGCCTTTCTAGTGGATTTCTGTATTTTCGTAGCATCAAACAGTCAATCTTTAGCTAACTGGGCCTGGCAGGAAAATCAGGTGGCCGCTGCCCAGAATTACCTGAATCAGTTTACAGAACTGATGGAAAGTGTATCTTTTGTATTTAAGCTGATGGGTTTTATTAATGAAGAAGGTCCGTTCTACTGGGATCTTTTGTATGCGCCCCCG
>WJIP01000398.1 GCA_014730185.1 Caldithrix sp.
GTATGGTCGGTGGGATTGGATTTGTTAATGATCCGACGGGTCGATCTATGCACATTCCATTGGTTTGGCTTAACCAATCACCTTTTAATGATTATTTAATTCCGGGTTTGATTCTATTAGTCATTCTGGGTGTATTCCCAACTATCGTTTTTGTCGGATTGCTGCGTCTAAAATCATGGGCATGGTGGGCAAGCTTACTAGTGGCTATGGCTCTAATCATATGGATTGTTGTGGAAATTATGATTATTGGATATCATTCTCAGCCGCCTTTGCAGCTGGTTTACGGTCTGGTAGGCATAGTTATGTTGGTTTCCGTGCTGTCACCGTCGGTAAAAATGAAATACCAATCCATTGGATGAATTTTTTGATGCTGGAAATTTTTCTTATCAAAAAATAGAATGCGTATTTAAGCAATAACCTTTTCAGGTTTGGGAGAACAAATGAAGAGAAGAGGTTTTATCAAGTCATCACTGGCGCTGGCGGGTGCTGTGGGAAGTTTACCCTTAATAACCTCTTGTGCCGGTGTACACAGAAGATCATTCGCCGAATTCAAAAAAGGAGACCGCATGATGGATAGTGCGCCAAAAGAACTGATGGAAATATTAAATTATGGGGCACTGGCCCCAAGCGGTCATAATACACAACCATGGCTGGTGAAAATCATATCGGAGTCCGAGTTGGTCATCCAATCGGATCAAAGTCGATGGCTGCCACAGGTCGATCCAAACAACCGGGAAACCTTTCTTTCACTGACAGCTTTTGCTGAAAGTATAAGGCTGGCAGCCCGATCATCCGGTTGGAATGCTCAAATCAAACGGATTGCGGATTCCAGAAAAGATCAGGATGTTTTTAAAATAACTTTGAAGCGAACTTCAACCACACAACAAAATGATCTGCAATTACTTAAACAGCGCTCCACTACACGCAGCAACTATGAAACCCGGGAGATTAATAATAATACGGTCATGCCTTTGATCGGTGTCGATCGTAACCATGTGCATTATTATCCATTGCAAAGTCATGAGGGACGATGGATTGCCGACAATCTGCCGGAAGCTATTAAGCAGCAATCGTTCAATGATGCCAAACAAAAAGAGCTTGCCCAATGGCTGCGTTTTTCCAGAGATACCGCTGAAAAACGGCAGGATGGTCTTACAGCAGAAGCATTGGGTATGAATTGGATGACCCGGTTTATTTGGTATAATTTTTTCAACCGGGATACGGCAATGGGTAATTCCTTTCGCAAAAAAGCTGTGGAAACAGCTCACGATCAGGTTAATCATTGCTCGGGTTTTTTGGTGCTGACCAGTCAGGATGACGCCTTGAAATCACATTTTGAATGCGGCAAACTGTATCAGCAAATAAGTTTAAAACTTACCGAAATGGATATGGTGCATCATACCATGTCACAGTTACTGGAAGAAGAGCCCTGGTCTTCTCAGATCCGGACCCAACTGAATTTAAATGATCCGGTGCAATTTGTTATACGTGTAGGCTATGGTGAAAAGGCGAGACCGAGCATACGAAGGCCGGTAAAAAGCTTTATCATAGAGTAAGGTGTATTATTAATGTTTAGGAAACGGTCGTAGTACAGGATCAATGGCTTCAGATGCTCGACAAAAGAATATTTTATCAAGAAAATCATGGAAAAAGGCATTCTATTGTTGAGATTGATCGAATGGAGGAAAAAAATGAAGATCGCATTATTGGGTTCAACCGGCTTTTTGGGAAAAGTTCTTTTGGAACAGGCACTGAAGCGCGGATTCCGGATCAAAACTCTGGTCAGAATGCCGGATAAACTCGGTGAATTTAAAGACCGCATTGAATGTATTCAGGGCAGTTTAAACGACACTGAAAAGCTGGACCAGACGGTGAATGGCACCGATGCCGTCGTATCTGTTGTCGGACCGCCGCAGCGGAATCCCGGACCACCGGAATTCTATGCGAAAATCATGCAAGAGCTGGTAACCATATTGGAAAAAAATAAAATCAAACGTTTCATCCATACCGGTGGAGCTGCCCATTTAGGCGGTAAATACGAAAAGTGGACAATCGGCCGGCGAATATTAAGGGCTTTTCTGATTGTTTTCGGCAAGCCTATCCTCATTGCCAAGGAGCGCGAATGGATGGTTTTAAAGCAATCCAATCTCGATTGGACGTTGGTACGGCCCCCGCACATCGTCACCGGTGAGCCCGCAGGTCATGTATCAGCAAACGAAAAAAAACTGTTTAAAACAAACGTTAATGTGGAGGATCTTGCCAATTTTATATTGGACCAGATTGCGTCGAGAGAATGGATTAAAAGGGCGCCGCTGGTTTCTTCAGGAAATAGTAATGGACAGATTAATACACATAATTGTTCTTGAATTCTTTTTGCTATGTCGTGAAAGCGCTTTCTCGGTTTGAAATGTATAATTTTATGCATTTCATTATGGTAATTTGAGGAATGAATAAAACATGATTCAAAACGGAGGAGAAACAAAATGCCGAATATACGATTTATAATTGCGCTCTTCATGCTGACATTGTTTTCAACAGCTATGGCAGACTCGTATACACAAACCGTAAAGGGGCGCATAACTGATCACCAGACAGAGTCGGGTCTGGTCGGCGCCAATGTGATCATTACTGGAACGGATATGGGAGCTGCAACGGATCAGGACGGATGTTTCCGTATTGAGAATGTTCCTGTGGGGCGCTATACGATCAAAGTCATGTACATGGGTTACAAGCCGCGTGTTATTCCCGAAGTCCTGGTTGGATCGGGCAAGGCAGTGGATTTGAATATTCAGCTGGAAGAGGACATTATTCAGAGTCAGGATATTGTGGTACGGCCGGACATTACCAAAGACAAACCGCTGAATGATATGGCGGCGGTCA
>WJIP01000040.1 GCA_014730185.1 Caldithrix sp.
AAATAAAAGAGCTGCAGCAGGAAAATGAAAAACGTAAGGAAGAAAATAAGGCTTTGCGGGAAAAAGAGATGCAACTTTTGAAAATGGAAAATGAATTGAAGGACCGCAAAGAATCGTTAGAGTTGGAAGTCGAAAAGAGAATTATGGAACGGCGGGACAAACTAGCCGAAGAAATCCGTCAGAAAGAGACAGATAAAAATGAACTCAAATTTAAAGAATATGAGAAACAACTTGAAGATCAGCGAAAATTGATCGAAGAGATGAAACGCAAGTCGGAGCAAGCTTCTCAGCAAACACAGGGCGAGGTGCAGGAACTGGCCTTAGAAGAAAATCTGAAAACTTTATACCCCTTTGATGTCATCGAAGAGGTACCCAAAGGCGTCCAGGGTTCAGACGTCATTCAAACCGTGGTCAACAATTTTCAACAACATTGCGGCAGCATCATTTACGAAAGCAAGCGCACCAAATCGTTTGGCAATGACTGGATCGATAAACTCAAAGAAGATCAGCGGAATCAGGGGGCTGATCTGGCGGTGATTGTTACGGAAGCTATGCCCAAAGACATGGAAAAATTCGGCCGTAAAGACGGTATATGGATTTGCCGGTACCATGAGGTTAAGAGTGTGACTTTCGTTTTGCGGGAAATGCTCATCCGCACCTATTCCGTGCAATCAGCCGAGGAGAACAAGAGCGACAAGATGGAAATGCTTTACCGATATCTGACCGGCGACGAATTCCGGCAGCGCATCGAAGCTATCGTGGAAGGTTTTACCTCGCTCAAATCGGATATTGATAAAGAAAAACAGGCCATGCAAAAAATCTGGAAAGCCCGGGAGAAGCAGGTGGAAAAAGTTATTTCCAACACCATCGATATGTACGGTTCCATCAAGGGCATTGCCGGCAGCGCCGTGCAGGAAGTAAAGGCGCTGGAGCTGGATGAACCGAAAAAGATTGATAAGGCTTAAATCAAAAAGGAAATCATACTATAAATAATAGGATTAATTAAACACGAAATCTATGAAAGATGCTTGCTTTAAAAAATTAAATTACGGTTCTTATTTTGGGTTATATTTAAATATCAAATAATTTGTTATAAATTATAATCACATTATATGTTTTCTCATTTAGATTTGAGATTTTTTTTATATTTAACTAAATTTTTGTAAATTTTTAATCGAGTCTCTTTCATTACATTTAGATAAAAATTTCTTAATTCTTCATCATTTAATTTTTCATTCAAATGACCCATTATCTTTTTTGCATTTTCTTTTGCTTCTTTACTCTTTATCATGGTTTCATTACTATTTAGAAATTTAGTAGGGATATGGGAAATATCGCTTGGTAATTTCATTGTTTTAGCGACCTTAAAAAAACCTGAAGGTATTTTATCATTTTTATATCTGTTTATTGAATAGGATACAGGTTGAAGGTTTTCAATAAAACTGCCGTGCCCGCCTGCTTTTTTTGGTATTAAATGATCGACATCTAAAAATGGCTTGTCAAGATTGTTAATCGAATGTATAAAAAATACTTCTTGTTTGATTCTGTTGGGAATTTTATATGTTCTAATTACAGATTTTTGTGGTTTAGGATTTTCTAACTCATGAATAATAGCTTTATCTTTTATATGATAGAAACCTATCTGAATTCTTTTTAATTTTTCCGGTAATTGAAAGGGCTGCTCGATTAATTCAATCTCAACTTTATATTCATAATATTTCAGTACTTTATCACTTTTGAATTTTTTCTTCATTAATGGCCACCAATAGTTAATGTCCTTTATATTAGCTTTATTTTGGCAATATCGAAAAATAGCATCAATAGAATCTAATATTATTATACCACTCTTGTCTATTAACCTACCCTTTGCTGTAATTGCATAGCCTGTTTCATAAAACCAAATCATATCATTAATCTTAGATTGATTGTAACCAAACGGGATTTTACCAATAGCAGAATCTGATTTACATTCTACCCCTGCTTTTCTCTTAAAGATATTTGGATCGGCCAATTCAGGATTCCGTTTTACCAGATGATGAGAATAATTTCGATCATTCATAATTTTCCTCTAATCGAAGTTATTTTAGTACCTTAAATGAATTTATCTTTTATCTACCTTTGTCTATTTCAATCCAATACTCCCCAATCATCACCATAGCCAGGGTGTCCAGTTCGCAGTATTCCAATAGTCCATTTATTATCGCTTCTCGTTCTTTATCGTTCATTTCCGTGAACTGCATTTTGGCATAGGCCACCATGGCCGCGCCGCCTTCCCGGATGTAACCGCTCTCCAATACCAGTTCATCTCGAATCAATCCATCTTCATCAAACAACGGCGGTAACAGCTTATAAGGATTTACCGGCTGCCCGGTTTGCGGATCTGCCTGCCACCAAACCATCCCTTCTTCATAATTTTTGCTGTAATAAGGTTTTGTATATTTCTTTTTAAGTAAATCACTGCTTTGCATAATCGCCGGTAACACGGCTTTAATGGAATTGGAACCGCCCATTAACGGATGGTAATAATATTCCTTCACTAATCGGCACATATCCACCATGTTGCATGAACCATATACCCGATGTTCTTTTCCATCTTCACCCGTTATGTCAGACTCCGTGATGGAATCGATAAACCGAATCAATTCGGCATGGTCTCCCGGTAGTTGGCCACGATCTTCATCGCGGGCAGCGATCAGCTGATCGTGAATCTGGCGCAGCACCGTATTCTCATGGGCAGCGTAGCGCAGGATCGTACCCTCATCCGGATCCAGCACCTTTTTTAAGGCCCGCACAAAATCAAAGTTAGGAAAGGTACCCGGTTCCCGGGCAATCCATTCATCATGCCGACACTCTCCGTCTTCATCAATGGTATGGCAGGAAAACTGGAAAGCGATCTGTTCGTAGGGTCGGCGGTCTTTGGTAAAGGGAATGGCCATCATGCTGGTTTCGAAATCGATAAAATGCAAGGGATACTTCCAGCCGGCTAACTCAGCAAACAATCCGGAATCAACTTCTTCACTCTGATCTGCCGGCTGCAAGGCTTTACGCACCTGTAAATGCTGCCGCCGGGCGATTTCGGATTTAAACTGCAATTGACCGTCCTTTGCCGGCTGCATGAATGTTTCTTCAGGATTCATATCTTCCATCAGATAAATACCCTGTTGCAGGTAGTCTTCGGTTTTACGGAAATTCCATATATCAAAGATATGTGGTTTATTAAAATCTTCGTCATCCCAGCCCAGTTGTTCCCGCCAGCACTCCCGATATCCGATTTTTTGTCCCTTTCGCAGCCCATCGGGAGGCAATCGATACTCACAGTCTTTACACTTTTTACCGATGCCCACCGGCGGCTTTTCATCTTTTGCCTGATAAGCGGCATATTGGGCAATACGTTGTGCAAACGGTTTGCGTTGTTCGTCGTTTTTGTGGTCTTCGGCCATATCTTCGCCGCGGCGGATTTGTTCCACCAATAAACCTACAGGAATGGCTTTTAAGATACGGTTTCCTAGCACTTCCGGGGGAGTGACCTCACCATGAATTTCCACAAAGGTTCGGCCGCTCGTTTCATCCTCCTTCAAGAAAAAATGCTGGTTCAATCCATCCACCGAGGTCGCCTGCGATTTATCCGCCAGCATCAGATATGGTTTGATGTTATAATCCGGCAGGGCGTGTTCCATAACATGGGTCTGAAAAGCCACATCATACAAATACGACCGCCAGCCGCTACTGATATAGCCCTTGTTATTCGTAAATGAGTCGTTAAGGGGATCGATGGATTTGGCTTTCACTTCGATCAGATTAATGTCGCGCCCGTTTTTCTCCAGAATGTCCACCCTTATGAACATATTTTCATATCGAATAGCGGCTTCAAAAATAACCACCTCTTCCCGCTTCATTAACTCAGCGGTCTGCTTAAGAGACTCTTCGTAATCCAAAGTGGTGATATCGAATCCGTCCGGATAATAGCATTTAGCCAGGGCGCCCACTTGAAAACCGCCCTCGGCCAGTGCTTGTAAAAATGCATTATCTTCTTTGGAACTGGGATATTGATCGGAATGATTATAGTAATACAGCTTTGTCGGGCATTCCGCAGCTATCTGGAAACGACTCTTGGTTAGATATTTTTTTTTATTTTTTTGCATTGGATTCTCATTCATATTAGTTAACTTTTCGACTTGAATCGCCATTAGTTTAGGGAGCCGTCAGGCTTTTTTTTGT
>WJIP01000041.1 GCA_014730185.1 Caldithrix sp.
CCATATAGCTCCGGATGCCGCTGATTACCTCTTTGGTTTCGCGGTCTTTGAGGCTATAGCGATGCAGTTTCAGCCCTTTTTCATGGGGTACGGATTCCAGATAGAACAGCGTGCCCTCTTTACCCGCCTGCAAATCGCGGTAATCCCGGGGCTCTAAATCCAGGGCCAGGATGCGTTGATCGATGCCGTCCAGATCGATGGTCACCGGCTGGGTGTCTTTGTCTTCCTTATCGTTCGCTTTCTCCTCCTCATCGGCTTCCTTGACGGCTTCGTCGTCGCTTTCCGGCAACAGCGGAGACGGTTCATCGGACGGCAGTACGGCCATGTAGATGGCCCGGCGGATGGGGCGTTCCAGAGAACTTAAATCCAGCCAGCCCACGTTTAGGCCGTAATTGGTGCTGGCTAAAAAGTACAGGTATTTGCCGCCGGCGTCCCAGGCCGGGGAGGTGCAGTTGGACAGGCCGTCCGTTAACCTATAGGATCGGTTTTTTTCCAACGAATAAACGAAGACGGCGTTATACTGATTGGTCAGTCGTTTGGTATAAGCGATCCATTTGGAGTCGGGCGACCATTCGGGATAGATGGTGCGCTGGGGATGGGCAAAACCGGAATTATCGATCAGCGTAGGCGGACCTCCTTGCACATCGACCACCCATAAATTGCGGTCGGCGTCCGTATAACTGATGTATTTGGAATCGGGCGACCATTGCGGGGTATAATAGAATGTTGGGTCGGGCAGCTCGATGGTGCGTTGATTCTGCCCGAACTGATCGGCGATAATCAGTTGATATTCCCCGGAGGCGTCCGAAAACCAGCTGATGTGCTTTCCGTCGGGCGACCACACGGCGTTGCGGTCGGCGACTGCGGAGCTGGCCGTCAGGTTACGCACGTCCCCTTTTTCGGCGGGCACGGTAAAAATATCCCCGCGGGCTTCGAACACGGCCCGTTTACCGCTGGGAGACAGGGCGAAGGTGTTGATACTCGAAGCCACCTTTTCCCAGTGCGTGCGGGCCCAGGGGAAATCGCCACGCACCGTAATCGATAGTTTCTGCGGTTCGCCGGACGGGGGCTGCAAGGTGTACAAATAACCGCCGTTTTCGAAAATCAGCTGACCTCCTCCCGCTTCCAGATGCTTACAGTCGAACGTCTCAAAAAATGTGACCTGTGTTAATTCCTGCGATGGCGTATGATAGGACCAAACGTTCATGGCGTAATCCCGGTCGCTGAGGAAATAGACCATATCGCCGATCCACACCGGATTTTTATCGTTGCTGCCGTCCCAGGGTAGTTTTTGCACATCCAGGGTTTGCAGGTCGATGATGCGGATGGGATCGGTCTGGCCGCCACGATAATTACGCCATTCGCTTTCCCAGGGAAAAATTTTCTGATAGACCATATGCCGGCCATCCGGGGCGTACTGTCCCTCGGCGATCCGCGGAATAGGCAAGGGTTGGGGCATTTTTTCATCAAGGGCAATCGTCCAGAATTTGAATAACCCGCCCACGGGAGCGTTATGCCGCACTGAGGCGAAAACGATGCGCTGTCCGTCCGGGGTCCAGCCCCGCACCCGGTCCACCGCCGGATGCCAGGTCCGCCGTTGCGGTTCGCCGCCCTGCACCGGAACAAGGTAGACATCGGTGTTACCGTCGTATTCCGCCGTAAAGGCAATGTGTTGGCCGTCCGGGGAAAAGTGGGGATGGGCTTCCGTACCGGGGAAGGACGTCAGTCGTTTAGCGTTTTGACCGTCGTGGTCGGTGACCCAGATATCGTTGCCGTACACAAAAGCGACGTGTGTTTCGCTGATATCGGGCTGCCGCAGCAGACGGGTCTCATCCGCCCAAAGCGGAAGGGAAAACACCATACACAAAAGGGTTAACATAGTGATATACGTTCGCTGCATAAGAAGGGCTCCTTTATATATAAATAGAACAGGCCAAATATAATACACAATGGTTTAAATTAAAACACGAAATGGGATTCGTTGGGCATTATTTGATTGACTGATTAGGTAAAGGATATTGCAATATTAAAGTAACACAAGATTCATCTTGTGTCATTGATTGTAAAAGAAACTATTCGTTAGCAGGGGTGCTGCGCACGACATAAAAGTCGTGTTACTATGTAAACCAAGATTCATCTTGTGATGTTGATACTTTGTATGGATACCCCAAACGTCCTTGAGCATTTCCCGCATAGAATGGTATCCTTCCTCTCGCTCGGATAAATTTAATAAGAGACAACGGGAATCCACATCGACAGTTGAACGCAGAATCAATTTGTGGCAATAAGTCGTCTAGGGTTATGCACCATATTTTGGCTGGAATTTTTCCTTTTTTTTGAAAAGTCTTGATATCCAAACCAATGGATAGTTTCTGATTAAATTAAAAGCTGCATAGTAGGGAACAAACGAAGCCTTAGCAAACAGAAACAGAAACCATAAAAACAATTTTAAGGGAACAAAACCGATATCCCAGGCGCCGGAAATGGTTTCAGCACCTTCGTATCGATTCCCATTTTCATCGATAGCCTCAAAAGATATAGTATAGCTTTTAAAAGAATCATTAAATAAAAATGAAAATGCAGATTCTTCATCATATTTTTCTGCGCGTTTGACCAGGATGTCTTTGGGCACTAAACTGGCAAAATAATAAAGAATTGCTCCACCGATAAACCAACCCATAATATCAAGTGACATTGATCCGTTATTAATCAAAACCTGTATCCAGGAATCACCCTGCCCAAACAGGTCTTTTTTCCCGAACTCATACCAAATACGAATTGCACAGGCAAAAAATGGGGCGATAACCAGGAACCAGCTTCCACCAAAAACCCGTTTACGTTCAATTTTAGCTTTACTTGTACTCATAAAATTCTTCCTTTTAATTATTAATTAACTTGTATACTTCCATATAACACGTAAAAATTAATACTGTTACAAAAAGTGTATAGAAGTTGAACTTCCCAAAAGAAACATCCCCGAATATGAGTTCAGCGTTATTCAGAATTTAATCGGTTCATTATAAATTAATAATTTATCACTAACTTTTTCAACTAAAAATCAAACATTTAACGATCAATTTTACTTCAATATAAAGTATCACCTATTTTATAAATGGAAGCTATTGGACCACATGTAATTATAAGAATATTGTTTATGAAAACAATTATTCAACAGGATGTCCCGCCTTGTACCATCCCTGTCTTCAAGCCAGTCGGCGCATTTATTACACTTCCTGTGGCCTACCTGTGATCTTCCGAAAAAACCGACCGTTCACTGGCGAATGGGGAATTCAGTTGGCCCTTGAAATGCATAGATGCTTTGGGACTTTGTTTAAAAGGTGAAGTACATGTGCAGGATATAAATGTCGTTTTACAATGTAACACAAGAGTGGGCGTATTTTCAACACGCTGGCGGATGGTCAGCGGAAGATGGTAACAACGAGATCATATCGTTACCGCCGGTTTGACTCATTTTTTAATTGTTCTTTTAGTCGAACGGATGTAGCTGTCACGGCCAATCCCCCCTCGCCGGTACATTTTACGCATGCCGGCATTTGTTTGCCAACCTGAACAACGGTCTGGAAAACCTCATCCAGGGGGATAACCACATCAAAACCGGAACGGGCCATGGTTGCCGAAGAAAGCGCATTCATAGCCGCATTAACATTTTTGCCCAGACAGGGTACTTCCACACGATCGGCAACCGGATCGCAAACCAGACCAATCATATTTTGAATGGCTAATGATGCGGCATTAACGGCTTGTTTTACGGTTCCGCCCATTAACTGGACAATCCCGGCCGCCGCCATGCCCGATGCCGCACCACATTCTACCTGACATCCGTATTCTTCCGCTGAAAATCCGGCTGTCTGATCAAAAAAAGCGCCAATCAGTCCGGATGCAAAGTAAGCTTTGATTAAATCATCGGAGGTTGATGATAATGCCCGGGCCACGCCTTTTAAGGCGCCCCCAATGGCTCCGCAGGATCCGGCCGTGGGATTGGCAACAATCACTTCCATGGCACTTTTGGCCTCCATGATGGCTGTGACATAAGCAATGATATTATTTACCGGTTCATTTCTGAGAATGTTACCTTCGCTCTCCGCCCGCTTGATTAAATGGGATTGCTGAGGCAAGATACGGTCTTCATAGACCGTTCCCCGCAACCCGGATTCGATGCTATGCTCGATGATGCTGATAATGTTGGCCATTTTTTGGGTAAGGGCTTTCCCGGAGAGTCCACTCAGGCATTCCTCATAAAGTAATCCCATGTCCCCCATATCCAGGTTGTTTTGCCCGGCATATTCCACAAGCGAAGGTACAGAATTGAACGGTATTTCTTTCTCATTCCCCGAAACAACGGGCAGAACCGGATTAACCACAACGACTTCGTCGAAAACCGGGTTCTCTTGCAGGCGCTTAAGGTGTTCATGCGGCAGTTCGGCGGAAGATTTGAGGCAGATCAATGTACTCGTATTATGGGGTGATTGAGCAAACAAGGCATTTTGAGAAATGACGGCTTCCAGGTCTTCCGGGATGGGTTGATTGTTTTTCTTCCATATCAGCGTTTCATAACAGTCTCCGTGCATAGTCACCTTAAAATCATCAATTTGTTGGATTTCAAAAGCGCCACCGCCGATTGAGGCCGCTAAAATCTGCACCTTTTTACCGTGCCGGCCTTCCAACGTCAATCTGACGGTATTGGTATGTTTGGTTGGGAATGCGTTGACTTCATAACGGATGACCACCCCCTTCTCTTCAGCCAGGGCAGCGGTATGTTTCATGCGGTCATCGATAATATCCAAACCCAATAAACCACCATCGATGCCCATGGTGGTTCCCTGTTCCCGGTAATTACCCGCCCAAGCTCCATCTTTATCAAAATCGATGGTGGCTTCTTTTAAGGGCTCGTTTAATATCTGCAGGCCAACTCTGGCAATACGCCACGAAGCGGCTGTATGTGAACTGGACGGTCCCCTCATTACCGGACCGATAACATCATTAAAAAGACCGGGGAATTTATTCATAAAGCCTTACTTCCTTTCCAAACGGTGCTGTCATGGATTTGTCATAAATCCGACTGGCCACTACAAGATCCTGAATAGCGCTACCGACGCTTTTAAAGAGCGTTATATCGTTCGCCGAGGTTCTTCGCGGAATGCTCTTTAATACACATTCACCAATCTCTCCGATAATATTTGGATTGTTCATCCTGGTATCTTTGATTGCCCGGATAAAATCACCACTCTCATTAAGAACGTTTTCCCGGTCATCCAAATAAATACGCGACGCCCGGATGAGTTGGGGATCCAGTTCCTGCATGTCGGGTTTGAAGGAGCCGACCGCGTTTATATGGGTCCCCTTCCGGATATGTTTTTTGTAAAACAGCGGGCGGTCAGAATTTGTTGCGGTGCAGACAATATCCACCTCTTTCAGTATGGATGGATCATCAGCAATCTGCATCGGGGCCGATATTTTATCTTTCATCTCCTTAATAAAGGTTTCAGCTTGTTGCCGAGATTTATCAAAAATCCAGATTTTGTCCAGCTTTCTGACCGCATCAATAGCTTCAACCTGGGTTCTACCCTGCCTGCCGCCGCCGAACAACGCCGCTTTATGGGAGTCTTCTCTCGATAAAAGCTTTGTGGCCAGTCCACTGGCCGCCCCGGTGCGTAAGGCGGTTATAAATTCGCCATCCATTATGGAAAGTATTTCACCGGTCACGTTGTCAATCAGCAAGACTATGCCCAGAATCGTGGGCATGCCGGGAATGGAGTTCCAATTTTTTTGAGTAAGAATTTTTATACCTGATTTGTCATGATCATCGATAAAAGCCGGTTTTAAGAGAAACGTTAACGATTGGTCCCGGGTATTGATGATATAGCGCTTGGGTACATAACAATCACCCGCCGAAAGGCTGGCAAATGCCCGTGACATGCTGTCTATCGCTTCCGCCATGGTGAAGTGCCGGGCCATCTCACTGCGTTTAATGAATTTTATGGGCTGTCTATGGGCCGGTGCACGATCAATATTTTGTTTAGTCATGATGCTTTTTATCCCATCGTATTTAAGTCTGTCTGGCTATTGATTATCCTGGTCCTTTCACGCGGAAACGTCCCGGTTTATTTTAGCCCGGGAATCATCAGCAAGACGTTAACCGGCGTTACAGAGGATTGATTCTCCCTAACCTGGACAAGCCCCGATTGTCATCGGGACAGGCCGGTTGAGTCAGTACAGTTTTCCAGGTTCTGCCAACTCGTCCCGAATTTTGTACGGGGGAAAAATAAGAGTTTCATAACAAAGACCCTATTCAGCCCCCGGGATCAGGTTATTCTTCCAGAATTTTTCCATGGTCCTTCGAAGATGAAGCGTGGTGTTATCTCTTTCCCGCAAGCTATGCGAACGCATGGGATAAGACATCATACTAAAAAGTTTATTATGTCGGATCAAGGCATCCACCAGCATTTCAAAACTCTGATAATGAACGTTATCATCGGCCGTCCCGTGAATGAGCAGCAGGTTGCCTTCCAATTTGGATGCATGGTTTAGGGGTGAACCATCATGGTATCCCTGCTCATTTTCCCAAGGCAGCCCCATATATCGTTCCTGATAAATCGTATCGTACAACTTCTGGTCGGAAACAAAGGCGATGGCAATGCCCGTTTTGTATATTTCCGGGTAGCGGAACATGCAATTGAGGGTCATCTGGCCTCCGCCGCTCCATCCCCAGATACCTATTCTATGTTCATCGACAAAATCGAATCGATCGATTATTTCCATAGCTGCTTTAGCCTGGTCGTGGGTGGCCAGTATTCCAATCTGTTCATAGATGGATTTACGCCAGTCACGTCCTCTGGGCGCCTTGGTACCCCGGTTATCCACACTCATGATGAGGTAACCTTTTTGTGCCATATACTGATGCCAGAGTTGCCGGCCGCTCCACCTATCCTGCACAGTTGATCCGGCAGGTTCGCCATATACATAAAAAATCACCGGGTATTTTTGCGCCGGATCGAAACCGACCGGTTTGATCATCCAGGCATCCAGCACGACTTCTCCAATATCAACTTTAAAGAATTCTTTTTTATTGAATCCCAGGGCATCATAGCTGGCCTTTAATTCGGAATTGTCTTCAAGCAAGCGCATTTGCCGGTGTTCGGGCAGGCTGATCACCGATATGCGGTCCGGTGTAACGGTGTTCTGGAAGGTTGCAATCGCCCATTGCCCATCCGGAGATATGCGATAGGAATACTGTCCTGCCCGGTCTTCGGGGCTGATGCGTTCCGCAACACCATTACCGTCTAAAAGGCTGCGGTAAAGATAACGTTGCGTATAGTTGGCGGGGGAAGCGATATAATAAACGTATCCCCCCTTTTCATCGATCCGGTTGATGTTCACCACGTCGAACGCTCCCCGGGTAATCAACTGCAGGTCTTCGCCATTTCTGGACACTTTGTACAAATGGCGCCAACCGTCCCGTTCGCTGGTCCAGGTAAAATACTGTTCACCATCCAGCCACTGTATGTTATCATGGATATCCAGGAACGTTTCACTTTTTTCGGTTAAAATGTTTTTTAAGGCCATAGTGTTCGTATTTCCGATCCAGACTGTATTAGTGTTTTGCAGCCGGTTTAACTGCCGGATCATTACTTCAGGGGAATGCGGAATAAAATCCATCCTTGCCAGATAGTTATTGCGCGGATCACCGGGAATCGCAAACCATCTGGTCCGACCGCCATCAGCCGGCACAACGCCAACCTTTACAGCGGAGTTGGTTGTGCCCACCTTTGGATACGGTAAGGGAATCGGTTGAGAATATATGGAATCGATATTGTTAATCAAATAAAACGTGCCGGTCCCTTTGGTGTCCGATTGCCAGTAGGCGATTTTTTGCCCGTCAGGGCTCCAGCGAAACCCATCACGACATGAAAGTTCTTCTTCATACACCCAGTCGAACGTACCGTTTATGATTCGGTCGGAACCGTCATGGGTGAGTTGAACCACTTCAGCGGTTTTCAGGTCTTCGACGTAGATATTGTTGTTAACCACATATCCGACCCTCTTACCGTCCGGTGAAAATTTAGCAAACATCATCGCAGAAGGCGGGGCAAATTGGCCCAGTTGTGTTAATGTCCCGGAGTCCGGATCAAGAACCCAATAGTCCCCTTTGGTGTGATACCGCCAGACCCGTACGGAATTGGTAAAAATCAAAAGTTTTTTTCCATCCGCAGACCATTGGTAATCGGTAATCTTCAGGGGATGATGCCCACCTTTCGGGATGAGCCGGCCTGCGTCAACCCATATATGCCGTTCACCGGTTTGGATATTATATTTAATGATGTTCTTGGCCCCGGGAAATGTTGGCGATTCCTCCAGCGTGGTGTAACCCGATCCGTCTTCCAGCCACCGTGCCGGCCCGAATGTGTTTTTGGCAAAGGCCTTTTCTTTATAGATCTTTTCCAGGGTGAGGCCAGGCCGGCCGGATTGCTGTGCTTCGGCAAAGGCCGGCAAGAACAGAACGGCGACAGCGCATAAAAAACGGGGAGCGGCTGCCTGCACCGTAAAAAGGTTTTTGAGCCCCCGGTTCATCGAATGTTTTGTTTTGTGCATCAATGTACACTCCTGAGTTACCAAGTTTGCCCCATGCTTGCGATTAAAGCATTCTTTAAATCCGCGTCCTACAGAGATCATTATTTTATCTAACGTATCGTCTTTAATGCGATGTAATATAGCTAATAATTATGGTACGAACAAACACTTAAGGCAATCATGTTAAAATGAATATACCGAACGGAACGGGCCACCGTATCGATTAGCGATGAAACGGAAACCGGGGCTGTTTGCCAAAACGTAGACTTTAGAGATAAGGCCTGTCCGCACGCCCCGCCAGTTGTCGGGCAAGCTTAAGGCGCCTTTGCAATACGCCAGTGGGCACATCTTTAACCTAATGGTGGATGGGGAGTTTTTGCCACAGGCATCCTGCGCAATGGCGGGAAAATTCCGTTTTTTGGGGAAATTTCAATTTTTTCTGACATTACCTCCATCTGCCCGATTTTTGGTGACGGATGGCTGCAGCATTGAGCTGCATTTTCTATGCATCTCCAATGTTGTTTGAAAAAGGGATGAGGATTGTAACGTATTTCAATATACCCCGTCCGGCTTGTTGAAGAGCTGTGCGTGCCAATCAGGGGCGCTTTTATTCCGGCCCATGCAGAAGATTAAGTATATTAAAATAAATAAAGGTATTGACAGTAAATATATGATTAAAGGCAAGGAGAAAATGGAGAATTTCTTAAAGATGGTTCATATATCACGCCCGATATTGGGCTAAGTCCAATTTCATTTATAGTGCTAATTCTTTCTCCCGATTAGAATAATAACTATTAATGAATTTGCCTATCAGCCATTTTTTCCGCTATCTTCTTAATATCCGGAAAAAGATACTCCTCATTGAAACCATTTTCTTCTTGCCTTTAATCATATATTTACTGTCAATACCTTTATTTATTTTAATATATTTAATCTTCTGCACGGACCGGATAAAAAGCGCCCCTGATTGGCAGGCACAGCTCTGCAACGAGCCAGGGCGGATACCCGGAAATACGTTACGAGCCTCATCCCTTTTTCAAACAACATTGGGGATGCATAGAAAATGCAG
>WJIP01000042.1 GCA_014730185.1 Caldithrix sp.
CTCATATCTTTCAACCAGATGGCTTAATTCAACGACTTCAATTGTATTAATCTCTGAATCACCTAAATCATCCACCTCCGGGAGATAATCATAAGGTGCGGATCGCAGCGGTGAATCACCGAAGATAGTTTCTTCGTCTAAAATATTTTGTTGGATTTGTGATCGTTGCCGGCGCCTTTCCTCGGCGGATGTCGTTTCTGTTTCAGGCTCGGTTGAGCTTTCAATGAATTCGGAAAGGCTCGAGGCGGATGTTCTATCGGTATCTTCCTGAACGACCAAATCGGAAACAAAGCTAACATACCGTTGTCTTATTTCGGGGGCGATGTCGGCTTTAAGCGAATGATAATCAATCTGTGCTAAAATGATTATGGCTGTGAGAAACCCCAGAGATACCATTACAAAAATTGACCAGTATGTACCGTCTAAGCGTTCAAACCAGCTCAATCCGAAATATCGATCAAAATTGAATTTGGAATTCAATGAACCTCCAACCATCCGCAAAACTAGAATCTATTATTCATTTATTAGTGCCTGAAACATATTAAATAATGTGTGCTCCTTTATTGTGATAAAACGCACGTTCAAAATTTTGTAAATACCTTCGTTCTCTATGTATTTCCTTTGAAAAATCAAGATTAATAAACCGTAACATTTCAATAAGAATGCTTTATTTGAAAAGGTTCATCTACGAACTTCGATTTTAAATACCGTTTAAGCCGATGTATCACAAGATTATTGTTATTTCAAATAATGATGCTGATTTATATAAAATTTGTGTATTGTTCAGTCTTTGCGGAATACGTTTTAAATTAATTACCTAATATAAAAATTTTAATCAAGTATAACAAATATCGTGCACTTAGTAAATATTGTTTTGCCTGAAATTTTTCCGAATGTTTCAATCTTAAAATTCTGATTGCAAGTCCACTGAATTATGTGGAATAAAATTCATTAAACTTTAAAAGTTCAGGGCCAATCCATCGTAATATTTAATTCAGGTCATGACTGCTATAAGCCGTTCTTTTCAAACAATAGAATATGTTCACAGGAATAAAACTAAGATTAGTAATTTTAGAAATGGATATTAGTCTTGATCAAAATTTAAAAATTAAGTAACATATTATTTTACATTTATAAAAATGGCTGTCAAGATAAAAAACAAATGACGTTTAATAAGGAGGCCGAATGCTTAATCACATCTGGCTGTGGATGATTGCTCTCAGTATTATTATCGCTGCTGGCACGGATATGTACAATGAGTTCACTCAACCGACGAAGGAGAAGGCTGCCACTGAAGAAAGAAATTTAAACGAAGAAACCAAACTGGGTCAGGTCACCTCGGAGGCCATTGATGCGGCTGGTCTGGCGGTTAAAATTGCTATTGGTTTGATTGGTGTTATGGCCCTTTGGCTGGGCATAATGAAAGTTGCCGAGGAAGCTGGTTTCATTAATATTATCGCCAAAATTGTGCGACCGATTACGAAACGGTTGTTTCCCACAATTCCCAGTGACCATCCGGCTATTGGCTCCATGATTATGAATATTGCAGCCAACATGCTTGGTTTAAGTAATGCCGCTACCCCTTTTGGATTAAAGGCTATGGAGGATTTGGACAAATTGAATCCCAAGAAAGGTGAAGCCACCGATGATATGATCACATTTTTGGTAATAAATACCAGTGCCATCACGCTGGTTCCGGCATCGGCTATAGCGATAAGGGCTTCCATGGATTCCGCCAATCCCCAGCAAATAATCATCCCATCCATTCTGGCTGCAACAATGGCTACTCTTGTGGGATTAACGGTTGTCAAAACCATACAGTACATTCAGCGCAAACGGGGTATGGATAAACCGTCAAAAGTGGAGGGTACTGAGGATGAGTAATCTTAAAATTATACTGGATTGGATGTCTATCGTTGCCATACCCGTAATAATTATTGCTTTTCTGGGATATGGTTATTATAAAAAAGTTAGAGTGTACGAGAAGTTTGTGGAAGGTGCTAAAGAAGGTTTTAATGTTGGTGTTAAAATTATTCCCTATCTGGTGGCCATGCTGGTGGCGATTGCAATGTTCCGGGCCAGTGGGGCTATGGAAGCTTTAATGTTTGCTATTAAACCGGTCACAGCACTCATTGGTATGCCTATCGAAGTTGTACCAATGGCTATTATGCGGCCACTTTCCGGTAGCGGATCCCTGGGAGTCATGACTGAAATTATGAATACATATGGGGTTGACTCGCTGTTTGGATTTATGGCCTCTTCCATGTTTGGAAGTACGGAGACCACTTTTTATGTAGTAGCGGTTTACTTTGGTGCCGTTAATATTTATAATACGCGGTATGCATTGCCCGCGGGTTTAGTAGCGGATATTGCCGGTTTGATAACCGCCGTAAATGTGTGCAGGCTTTTATTTTAAATTATTATTTCGGGAGGTAGTCGTAATGCTCAATATAAGTAAATGGTTAATTATCATTACAGTTGTATTTAGTGCAACTTCTCTTCTAGCTGAAGAAGATGGCAAAGTGTACGGTAAGGGAGTTACCTTAGAAGATACGACCCAGATTTCAGATATTCTTGCTACGCCGGATGACTATGTAGGTCAGCGCTTAATGGTCAAAGGCCGCATTGTCGATGTTTGCAAAAAACGCGGATGCTGGATGGAACTGGCCGGTGATCAGGAATTCCAGACGTTGCGCATTAAAGTTAAAGACGGTGAAATTGTATTCCCCTTGCAAAGCAGGGGAAAGCTGGCCCTGGCAGAAGGCGTTTTTGAAAAAATTGAACTGAGCATGGAACAAACCCTGCAGAGAATGAAACACCATGCGGAAGAACATGGGGAAACCTTCAATGCGGAGGAAGTCAAAGAACCGATGACCTATTATCAGCTTCGTGGTCTTGGTGCGGTCATATTTGAATAATCCAACGTCACCGTATAGAAGAGGTTCTGATGGCTTTTAAGTGGCGCAAATGGAATAACATACTGCACAGAGATATCGGATATCTAGCGGTCGGATTGACGATTATATATGCCATATCGGGTATTGCTGTTAATCATATTGATCAATGGAACCCAAACTATGTAATCAGTCAGGAAACTATAAAAATTCATATCCCGGAGAATGCTAAAACCGGCCGAATCATTGATGAAACCACACGCCAGTTGAATATTGAGGTTCCGGTGGAAAGTTCTTTCAGACCGGAACCCGGCCGGATTCGAATTTTCTATACAAATCAGTATACCGTTGATTTAAATACAAAATCAGGGATAGGTACTATCGAACGGGTCAAAGAGCGTTTTTTACTTTATGATTTTAATTTCTTACATCTGAATTATGCCAAAAAATTATGGACATACGCGGCCGACGTTTATGCCGTGGCTTTATTGTTTCTAGCGGTATCCGGGCTATTTGTCCTAAAAGGCAGAAAGGGTTTTAAAGGCCGGGGGAAATGGTTAACGGCTATCGGAATTATACTGCCCGTTATATTTCTGATAATATATAAATAGCCCCGAATCAACTGTGTCTTTAATTGTATGTTTCGCATATATAAAACCTTAAAGCAGTAATGCAAAGGATTTCAATACTGTGGAATTAAAATCTGCCTCAAAAATGAAAATAGGTTTTATATCCTCCGAAATTTATCCATTTTCCAAAACCGGAGGGCTTGCTGATGTCGCTTTTGCCCTGGGAAAATACTTGGCCATCAATGGCCATGATATCCGCCTTATTACGCCGTTATATTCCTCGATTGATACTAAAAGATATCCATTGAAACGCCTCAAAGAAATAACAGAGGTAAATCTCTGGTTCGGAAGTCAAAAATATTCGTTCACTGTATATATCGGGTTAATTCCACAATCCAAAGCTATGATATATTTCATTCATTGTCCGGTTTTATACGATCGGGGGGCATTATATACCAATGATCCGGATGAACATATACGATTTGGGCTGCTCAACCGAGCTGCATTGGAATTATGTCAAAAGTTACAATGGTCACCCGACATTTTTCATCTTAATGACTGGCAGACCGGGCTGCTTCCTGTTTATCTTAAAACCATTTATAATTGGGATCGTTTATTTGATCAATGTAGGACGGTAATGACCATTCATAATATCGGTTATCAGGGGCGATTTAAGGCTCATGTTATTAATGATCTGAGTTTATCCGAGTATCATCAATGGTTTGATAGTAGCGATCTGTATCATGGTCACTTAAATTTTTTACGTACCGGATTATTACATGCAGATAAGATTACGACAGTAAGTGAAACCTATGCCCGTGAGATACAAACGGCCGATTTTGGAGAAGGATTGCAGGATATTTTACAGGGCAGGGCACAGGATTTGGTGGGCATATTAAACGGCGTGGATTATGAGACGTGGAATCCGCAAACGGATCCTTGGATTTCTAAAAAGTATTCGATAAACCGGTTAAAAGACAAAAAAGAAAATAAGAAATTTTTGGTTGAACGGTTAGGACTATCCTATTCGAAGAACACACCTTTGATTGGTATGGTGACACGCCTTGCCGGACAAAAAGGAATTGAATTGCTGGATGGCGGATTACAGCGTTTATTTGCCGAACATGATGTACAACTCATAATTTTAGGTAGCGGGGAGCAGCATTTTGAACGGGTATTGTACCAGTTACAACTTTCATATCCACGTCAGATGGTTTTTTACAGGGGCTATGATACAGAACTTTCCCACCAAATAGAAGCAGGTGCCGATATTTTTTTAATGCCCTCGAAATACGAACCTTGCGGATTAAATCAAATATATAGTTTAAAATATGGTACGGTACCGGTGGTGCGTAAAACCGGGGGATTGGCGGATACTGTGGATTTATACGACTGGAAAACACAAAAAGGAACCGGGTTTGTTTTTGAGCATTTTTCGATTAAAGGCATGTACTGGGCGTTGGATTATGCCATAAATACCTTTAAATATCCGGAAATCTGGAAAAAAATTATGAAGCAGGCCATGAATAAAGACTTTTCCTGGCAAAAACAAATTAAACACTATGAAAACTTATTTGAATCTATAATTCAGGAATAATACGTTCATGTCCGCAATCAAAAAAAGTCGGGCAACATCCAATAAGAGAGTCCTAAAGATCCAATGCAACCGGACAGTTAGGAAATATTATACTGAATATGGATCGATCGGATTTCTTGGGCTCATCCATGGTTGGTAAGATTTGTAATGAAGAATTTTAAAAGCTGATAGATTATGAAGAAAAAAATTAAAGGCTTATTAATCGATCTTGATGGCGTGATCTATAATGACAGTACACCTATCCGCGGATCGGTAAAAACGGTCCAATGGTTAATCAATCAATCCATTCCCTTTCGTTTTATAACCAATACGACCATGAAATCCAGAAGCACGTTACAACTAAAACTTAATGCCATGGGCATATCGGTGAGCAAAGAGCATATATTTTCGGCAGCTTATGCTGCTGCCAAATTTGTAAAACAAAATAAAGGAAACGGTCACCTTTTAATGCTTGAAGATGCTAAGACAGAATTTGCCGGATTGGCAGATAGCACCCAACCGATTGATTATGTGGTTGTTGGTGATATCGGAAATATGTTAAGTTTTGATAAACTTAACGATGCGTTTGTGCATCTTATAAATGGAGCTCAGCTCATTGCAATGCAAAAAAACCGTTTTTGGCTGAGTGATCAGGGCTATAAAATCGATGCCGGCGCCTTTGTTGCTTTGTTGGAATTTGCAGCCAATAAGGAAGCCATTCTGATCGGTAAACCACAAAAGAGGTTTTTTCAAATGGCTTTACAAGATCTGCAATTGGATATCAACGAAGTTGCCATGATCGGCGATGACATCGAGTCAGATATCGGTGGAGCAAAGCAGGTAGGTCTATTCAATTGTCTGGTAAAAACCGGCAAGTTTCGGGAACACGACCTAATTCAATCGGCACTTCAACCGGATATGGTATTAAACTCAATTGCTGACTTGAGAGAGTGTGATTTTTTATAACAAAAATCCTGGATAATGGATTGACGCACACAAAATTTAACATTCAAAATACCCAGATGTAGCCATGTCAGACGAACCTCAAGATAAATTACCAAGACACCTCATTTTTTTTGATGGTCTGTGCCTTATGTGTAATAAATCCGTGCAATTTTTGATGAGGCATGATCATCAGAAAAAGTTTTATTTTAGTTCTTTGCAATCCGATTATGCAAAACAATTCATGCACAAGCAACCATCCTGGTACCAGAATATTGATAGCATTGTCTATTACCGAGAAGGGGCAATTTTTATAAAGTCCGATGCTGTCCTACAAATTTTTATAGCACTCGGCGGCAGGTGGCGTTTTGCAAAACTATTTTGTATCATACCCCGAAAAATACGGGACTATATATATGACAGTATAGCAGGTTCACGGTATAAATGGTTTAATCCCATTACTTCCTGTCCTTTACCTCCCGACGAGTGGAAGAATCATTTTCTTGCTTAATCGACAATGCTTTTTAGCATTAAAAATGATCAGGGATTTGCACAAAATGAAAAATGATCTTAAATTGCAACGATTATTCGAAAGGTGGTTTATGTCTAACTCAAAAGGCTCTCCCCCGGCCTTCAGCAGACAGCCACCTTTCTTTTTTGGGAAACATAATTTCCAATAATGCGTTAGGTAAAAAGAGTTCATTGAAATGGGGACGTTTTTGGATTCGACGGGCATGCGAATGGTATGAATTGCAATCCGGGCTTTAATCATCCCGTTAAACTGGTTTAAAGCACAATAAGTGCCGATTATGATTATGCAATGGCAGCTTAATTA
>WJIP01000005.1 GCA_014730185.1 Caldithrix sp.
AAAATAATCAAAGAACAGTTGCTGGTGGAAAAGGTTCGGGCTCAAAAATTCAGAGATATCACTGTTTCACGACGAGAAGTGGAAGCATTCTATAACACCTATAAAGACAGTCTTCCTCAAAAACAGCAAACGGTTGATATAAGCCATATACTGATGACCGTTGAGCCTTCGGATGAAGCTCAGGCTAAAGCTTATGAAAAAATCAGCACTATATATGATAAACTCAAAAACGGAGCCAATTTTACCGAAATGGCTAAACAATATTCCGAAGATCCCGGATCTGCTCAACGTGGTGGTGATTTGGGTATGATATCCCGCGGCGACTTTGTTACCGAATTTGAATCTGCGGCATTTAAGTTGAATGATGGTGAAATGTCGGATATTGTACAAACTCAGTTTGGTTACCACATAATTAAAATGATAGAGCGCCGTGGAGAAAAAATACACACCCGCCATATCCTCATTCAATTGAGCCCCACACAAGAGGATGAAAAGCGCGTGATCAACAAGCTTAAAGAAGTCCGTCAACGTATATTGGATGGTGCAGATTTTGGAGAAATGGCATTAAAACATTCGGATGATGATAATGTTAAATCCGATAAAGGCCATCTAGGCGTCTTTGAAGTCGACAAATTAGCCATCGAAGAATTTAAATCTATCGTTCGGAATCTGGAGCCCGGTGAAATTAGCCAGCCCTTCAAAACTCAATATGGGTATCATATTGTTCGCCTGAACGATAAACAATCAAACCGGAAGTTTAGCCTGGAAGATGACTGGCAACAAATCCGCCAATTTGCTATAAATATGAAAATGCAGGAAGAATACCAGGATTGGATCGAAAAATTAAAAGAAAAAACTGCTATAGAAATCAGAAATTGATTATTAATCCATAATATCCATAGATAACAACATGCATTCAATTTAAAACAAACTGGTCGTATTAAATTTGTGTTTTACCTCCTCATGGTTATTATATTGTAGTACCTTATCATTTGGTCAAACCAGATTAATATTAAGGTAATCCATGCAAATTCTATGTTATATTAATGAGGATGAACGATATAAAGCCATCGAGGAGCACATTGCTTCTTTAGGTAAGGTCGAACAATGCAATTCCTTCGATTTACTCATCAAACATCTTGAAAAAGACATAAACCCTTTTATTATTATTGATTTTGCCCTCTTTCCGGATGAAGATGCATTGCGAGATATGTTGCTAAGAATAGAAGGTTTAGCACCGCATAGTTTTATGATCGGCATCGGAAATCGGGAAAAAGATGTATCTCAATCATTGATGCGCAACTATAATCTTATTGTGATTGGAAACAATCCGGATGAGTATAAACACCTTAGTATTCTGTTACACTATCTGGACAAGGGAGAACCCGACAGCAACAACAACTCTGATGGCAAAACGGTTTTTTTAGGACGCAGCAAAGCTGTCCAAACCATTGTCGATCAAGTTAAAAAGGTCGGTTATTCCAATATTCATATCTTGTTAACGGGAGAGACCGGTACGGGCAAAACCGAACTGGCAAAATATATTCACGAACATTCCGGTAACAAACAGTATCCTTTCATGCATATCAATTGTGCGGCAATACCGGAGCACCTTTTGGAAGCAGAGTTGTTCGGATATAAAAAGGGAGCCTTTACGGGAGCCAGTTTCGACCGCACAGGCAAATTTGAGGCTGCTGGTCAGGGAACGATCTGCCTGGATGAAATCGGCGAGCTGCCACTGCACCTGCAGGCAAAATTGTTGAGAGTTCTGGATGAACACATCTATTATCCTTTGGGTACATCCATACCCGTTTATATGAAAGCACGAATTATAGCGGCTACCAATAAAGACCTGGTTAAAGAAGTGCACGAACACCGGTTCAGGGAAGATCTTTTTTACCGGCTAAATATTATAGAAATCAATATCCCTCCATTACGCAATCGCCGCGAAGACATACCGGTGTTTTTTGATTATTACCTTAAAAAATATTGTTTTGAGCATCAGATAAAAATCCCAAAAATTGACTCCGAGGCTTATGATGTTTTGACCTATCACAATTGGTATGGTAATATAAGGGAATTGCAAAATGTAATACAACAACTCGTATTAAAAGGTAAAGCAAGTATAACAGTAGACGATCTGCAAAAAAAGATTTCTAATAATAGTGTAGGATATATTATTCAGCAGGCCGAAGATTTACTGCCCATGGCCGAAGTTAAAAAGAAATACGCCACTTATGTATACAACCGCGTGCAAAACCAAGTACAAACCTCAAAAATTCTTGATATAGATGTCAAAACATTGCGTAAATTAATTCAACCCAATCGTAGTTAACTTTTATTATCATAAAAATTGTTTTATATTAATCGTGATACAAATTTATTAAAATAATTTAATACCATATTTAATTGCATGTTTAACTTTAGAATCAACTCTTACTTAAATATCCAGAAACATTTGCTGGATATGAATAAAGTGTTACAAAGCCGCATTAAAAACAAGTGGGATGAAAACCATTTGCATTTTCTTCTGCTGAACTATTTAAAATTTTTCTCCAATTATACCGGCTTTACTTTAAGTATTTACACACGCCACAGAGATGCCAACACGGCATTCGAAAATGTTGATGAAGTAAAAGGAGACACCCTGGGCATCAACAAAACATTGGATGAGTTGTTCGGTAAAAATGTGTTGACCGTCTTTACAAAGAATGATAAAACAGGCCGAAGCCTGTTTCAATTAACCGGTAGGAAAGATATCGGCACCGGCATTTTATTTAATTTATTCCAACGGTATGATTATGTTGTATTTAATAAATCCGTCAATAAAACCAGTTTGCGTTTTTTCGAAATTTTGGAGATTACGCTTTACGATTTATTAATCCGCATAGAAACCGGAAAACGTTATCACCGTTACCGACAAACTCTTAAAATAACCAAGGAAGAGCTAAACCAAAAAGAGCAAGAATTAAATTTACTCCAGAAGACCATTAAGAAGCGCACTTATGAGATCAACAACTTACTGGAAATTAGCAATAAAATTTATTCGATTCTAAAGCTCGATCATCTTATGAGCTCTGCTTTGCTAATTCTAGTTGGACAAATAGGTTGTCAAAAAGCGTTTGCCTTACTTTATGACGAAACAGAATCCAAATACTCCAAGCTATATACCAAAGGTTTGGCAGATGATTCAAATGCCGGTTTTGCACTGGATCCTGACAGCCCGATCATAAACCACTTAAAACAGAACAGGAAAACCATTGAAACCGAAAAACTCGTTAAACATGCTCGCATTAAAGACGACATAAGTCGCCTGAGAAATGAAGATATCGAAATTCTTGCACCTGTGTTTTTTAACCAGGAAATGATTGGTATAATTGGTATTGGTAACAAACTTTATGACTCTGACTGGAATGAATATGATATCCAGATTGTCAACATCTTAATTAACATTATCTCGGTCTCCATCGGCAATGCCAAATTGTATGAAGATACCATACAATTATCCCTTACCGATGGAATGACCAAACTATATAATTACCGATATTTTGATGAACGCCTTAAAGAAGAAATGAGTCGAGCCGAACGGTCGCAACAACCATTGACCATGATGATGCTTGATATCGATTATTTTAAAAATTATAATGATAGCTTGGGGCATCAGGCGGGAGATGATGCCATAAGAACCGTTGCCTGGTTAATAAAACACAATGTTAGAGAAAGTGATGTTGTCTTTAGATACGGGGGCGAAGAATTTTGCATTTTATTACCTGGGATGCCCAGAGATTCCGTTTATGTCCTGGCTGAACGTATCCGAAAACAGATCATGAACCAGCCTTTCTATAAAGAAGAAGTTCAGCCAAAGGGTAAACTTACAATCAGCATAGGCAGCGCTACATATCCCGATGACTCCGCCCATGAAAAAGAATTGGTTGAAAAAGCCGACGCCGCTTTGTATAAGTCCAAAGAAAGGGGCCGGAATAAGTTTACTTTATACGAGCAACACATGAGTGATACCGTAAAGAATACATCCGTGTAATAAATAAGCCGTTAAATTACGCTGAGCAAAAAGATTTTGAAATATACTTTTTGGGATTGTACTTTCATGGGTATATATACAGTTTTCATGTAAACCTTGATTATTAGGAGCCATCAATGACCGATATCGGATATAATGATAATTTAGCCATTAATGGCCGTAAATTTCATATTCAAACCTCAACCAACGTAAAACGCGGCACAGCTCAATGTGAAATATTTGAAGAAGGCAAATTGATTAATCTTGAGCAAATCCGCTTTGAACGCAGACAACAAAAAACGGAGCAGGGCCTGCAAAAACGCATTGACAGCATGGTCCGTTCGCTACATGAAGAGACTTCCAACGAGATTGAATTATTGTTTGAAATTGCCGAAAAAGTTAAAAAATTAAGACATGCTCCCTCTAATGTAAAAATCGGTTTAATTTTCCTGCATAACAACTTAACCAAGGATGCTATTGAACATTTTGAAATCGCCTTATCCATAAATCCTGAATCTATCCAGGCAATGAAAAATTTAGGTAAGGCATACCTTCAAACCGACAACACACACAAAGCAATCCATATTTTACAGAGAGCTCTACGAAATAACGATCAGTATCCCGATTTACATTTATCGATGGCTATTGCCTACATTGATCAAAAACAATATTATAAAGCTCTAAACCATTTACAAACTGCTTTAAAGATAAATCCGGATTACAATGAAGCACGCTATTATCAAATTATATTATATCTGGCAAGTGCCATCCATGACAAAAGTGATTCCATGCTTCCGCCTCCGTCCATTCGCTTAAATCGCGTTCAGCAGCAACTTGATACGCTTGCGCAAACGCCTCTTCAAAATTTCATTACATTAAAAAAACAGATTGAAAATTTGCTAAAAGAAAATCAAATAGGCAAAGCACTCGAAGTTCTAAAACATCAACATAAGAATATATTCCACCCTGAGCCTGTTAGTTTGATTGGTATGGATTTCTATTTGAAATTCATGTATGGTGGCACGGGCATGAGAGATTCATTAATTAAAAACTTCGAGCGAAAATTACAGGACGTACTTGAACAAAACGAAGAATTTGCCGATTTGTGGAATAATTTGGGTATTGTACATCTTATTCAGTGCAGAAACCTTTTTCTCAGGGCTTTAAGTGAGTTTGACAAGGCTCTTGAAATTAATCCTGCATTTGAAAAAGCCAAAAAGAACAAAAAATTAGTTGAAAATGATGGTAAGGAATTCTTGATATTACTGCGGGCAATTTTAAGGTAATCTTTTCAGATGATATGATTAAATCGCACATCAAAAACTCAATCCGATGAACAGAAAAAAAACATATTTTTCTATACCATACTTTCTACTTTCAAGGATTATCGAACTATTTCTAATCGCCTTGATAGCGTCTTCTCTATTTTCCGTATTAACGCCTGAATCGCTTCAATTTCTGTATTTAGGCTTGGCCATCAAACTGGTATTTTTGGTTTCGGGTCCTTTAATTCTGATCAAGAGTACACGTCCTTATGTTCATTCTCTGCATCATATATATGCAGAGTGGCTGGTAACAGCTTTATTTTTTTTACCTTTAATCGCTGCCAATGCCTTGTATTTAATACTTCCTCTGAGCTATATAACTTTGGGAACGATGCTTTATAAAAGAAAAGATTATGTACCGTTTTTAATCTTCCTAACTGTTTCACTTGTGATTATATCCATTAGTGCTTTCGTACTTGATTTTATTAATGTACACATTATCACAATAATCGGGATTAATACGACTGTAATATTCACTTCTCTTTTAATAAGTAACCTGACGCAACCGAGAGAAGATTATGAAAACAAGTTGAGAGCATCCGCTAACTTAGTTCGACCCCTTCAGAACAAATTGACTGAAACAAGAAAGCTTCTTGAACGCGAACAAAAAACGGTTGAAAAGCTGAACCGCAATATTAAAAAACGGGATCTGGAAATAAAAAATATTATAACACTTAGTGATCAACTTAATGTAAAAGAAGACAGCAAAAAGAAATTAACAAGGTTTATACTCACCCTAATGGGACAGTTAGGAGCCAAACATGCTGTTATCATGACCCAAATTGAACCCCATCAAAATTTTTTGACTCCCTATGTATCCAAGGGATTAGATAACAACCGCCTAAATAAGTTGCGCATTTATTTGGATAGTGAAATTATCAATATCCTTAAGGGAGTTTATGAACCTTTGTTTGTCAATCAAATTCCAACACAGGCATTATATCGTGATGAAATCGATCTTCTAAAACGCTTCCGAAATGACCTAATGGTACCTCTGGTTCAGAAAAACCAATTCTTAGGTATAATTATCATAGGAGACAAAATAAATAACCAAGCATTTTCCAAAGAAGAATTCGATATGTTAACGATCTTCGCCCGGCAGATGGTATTTATAATTGAACAGGCAAGAGTTTCTGATGAATTCCAGCAATTTTATGCCGGTACGGTGCGGGCATTGTTACGGTCATTGGAAACTAAATACCGATATGCCCGGGGGCATAATTTAAGAACGGCAAAAGCCGTGAACGCTTTAGCACGAAGAATGCAGCTGGATGTCAAAACCGTTATTGATTACAGCTATGGAGCCTTGTTACACGATGTGGGAAAAATTGCCATTAAGGACAAATATCTTTTCAATAATGCTATTTTTGACTCACCAAGCGCTCCGGAAAAACAAAAAATTCTTGAACATACTATTGAAGGCTCAAAAATTTTAAAATCTGCCGGCTTTAATCAAACTATTATTGACCTGGCCTTACACCATCATGAGTTTTATAATGGACACGGCTATCCGCATCATATCGGTTCTGAAGAATTAACACTGGGATCCCGTATGTTATCGGTATGTAATGCCTATGATGCTATTACCTCTGACCGGCCACATCGCAGAGCGCTCTCTGTAAACACAGCAAAAGAGATATTAATTAAGAATTCAGGCAGTCAATTCGATCCTGAAATGGTTCATTTATTAATGGATGAAATTAAACAATCTCCAAATTTGTTTTCAACCAATTAACAAATAAAGATAATCCTCTGAAATTATTATACTTGTGCGTTTTATCACCATAAAAATGCTGGCATATCGTAAAATTTTAATTTATACTTAATAAATATAAAAAATGATACATCCCGGGAGCTCCGCATATGAAAATTTACATAAGTTTATTAACTCTGCTTATATTGCACATTCCTGTATTGTCTCAGGAAACGAATGTTCAGGTTACTCAAAATCCTGACGATAACAATAACCGGCATAAACAAGTTGCAATAGAATGGCAAACCGAACAATTGGATAATAACCATTTAATTATTCAATTGCCGGCTTCCTTCGAAAGCAGCCTCATTGAGGTTGGTAGTGGTGATGAAAAATATTGGTTAAAAAAAAGTAATAGTTCGCCTAGTACAGAGAATCAAATCCATTGGTATGCACTGAATGATTCTACGATTATCCTGAGATTTACGCCGGGCGGCTATACTCCCGGTGAACAAATGCAAATTAATTTGGATTTGTATTCAAAAAAACCTTTCAACACTGATTGGACACTTTTGTTACGCGAATCCTCAATAAGAAATACAGGCGAAGCCTACTCAGGGAGAGTGTTGGAACGCATTCTGATACCCCCGGCGGAATAAAAATTGTATTTCCAGTACATTTATAGTTCTATGGTTAACTATAATCTTAACATATTTAAGGTAAATATATGAAGCGGCAGAAAATTATCAGCTTGTTAATAATTATGGCTCTGTTTACTGCAGCCCAGGCTAACCAGGGCGGAAACGATGGATTCGGACATATGTGGACCGATACTGAATCGGGTGGAAAGCAGATCACTTATTCCTGGATTGATGCCAAAGATGGTACATCGCTGTTTGGTTCGGCCTTTAACAATTCCATTACTTCTACACCGCAAACACTGCCTTTTTCTTTTAACTATTATGACAGCAGCTATACACAAATTTATATTTCCTCCAATGGTTGGATAACTTTTGACAATTATCCCAATTCAGAGGCTATTAATGATACTATTCCCTCCTCAACAGGCCCTTCTACCATGATTGCCCCATTCTGGGATAATTTAAACAGCACAGCCGGTAACGATGGTGGCGTTTACTTTAAAGTAAGCGGCAATCAACCCAACAGAAGAGTAATTATTGAATGGGATATTATCGAAAGGGATGGAACCTCCAGTAATAGCATTAATTTTCAAGTTGTTCTGCATGAACATTCAAATCTCATCAAATTTCAATACAATAATATTGATAACGATCGTTACGGTGGCGGTAACAGCGCCAGCATCGGTATAAAAAACGACAGTGGAACCGGTTTATCTTATGCATATAATGATTCGGTAATCAGCTCGGGAATGGCCATACTCTTTCATAATAAAACTTTTCAGAATAATGCATTAGCCACAATATTACCACAATCAATCGAAGCCGGTTCCTATGCATCGTTTAATTACTCGATTACGGATTTAGACATAACCAATCCGGTAAAAATGGGGAAAGCCGATCGTTTTTCTATTGCCAATCCCTTTACATCAGTTCCGGCAATTACAGGTATTAAAATAAATGATTATGATGCTTATATACAAAATTCTCAAGATAAACCCTCTGATCCGGGTTATGCTACGTGGTACTATGATAATACCAACGATTCGATTGTTGTAAAAACGTCAGATTTTGATGCGATCGACAGTATGTTGGTATCGTTTAATCAGAGCATGCCGCAACAAACCAGTACCGGTAACGCCTATCCCAGTACCCTTGATGCCCGTCTGGATTCTACAACACAAACAGCGAATACCAATAATGGATATGACGTTGATGTATTACCTGCACAAACGGCCTACTACACATTAAGTCCCGCTGGTGACCAGGCAATCAATGCCGGCGATAGTTTGGATTACACCCTTACCGCCTACGATGAATTTGATAATGAGGTAACCAGTCAGGATACGGTCATCTTAAGCGCCAGCGGCTCGTCCACCGCTGCTTTTATCAGCAATGATACCCTGGTATTCCAAAATGCCGCCACCCTTAATTTTGCCGTCACCGATACCATGCAGGGCGACTTCACTGTAAAGGTACGCAAACAAAACGCCACCGGGGTTACCGGTGAAAGTGGCCTAATCACGGTCAATACGGCAGCGGCGGATCATTTAGTGATTTTATCCAGTCAGGACAGTATCCGCGTGGGCAATGAACGCCTGTTACAGGTGGCTGTAGAAGACGTATACACCAACCGTATTGCCGCAGCCAGTGTGACCTTTCAGCGCATTCAGGGTAATGGAGTATTCAGTGATAACGAACTGGACAATATCAGCACTACTTCCAACGCTAACGGGGAAGCCAGTGCGTTGTATACGGCCAGTGATTCCACAGGCTTCGGAGAAGACCATATTAGGGTAACCACCGCTGCCGTTGACGATACCATCCGCCTGCCTTTACAAACCGGTCCTGTGAGTTATTATGCATTGAGCCCATCAGGGGATCAGGCCATAACCGCCGGTGATACCCTTGATTACACCCTTACCGCCTACGATGAATTTGATAATGAGGTAACCAGTCAGGATACGGTCATCTTAAGCGCCAGCGGCTCGTCCACCGCTGCTTTTATCAGCAATGATACCCTGGTATTCCAAAATG
>WJIP01000043.1 GCA_014730185.1 Caldithrix sp.
AACACGAAATAACCTATTCGCTAGCCAATGGAGCTGTTTTTTGCAGGGACTGTGCCGCCGGCAGTGGTGAGTCCTGTATCCTTAAAAAAGATCAGCTGCACGTATTAAAACAGTTACAAAGTTATCCTCACCGCCGCATATATCAATACCAACCCCCCTCTGGCAATAATTTCAATTATCTCGCTTTTCTCACCGATTATCTGAATTACCATCTGGAACAAAAAATTTCGTTAAATGCCATTTCCATGTTATATTAATCAATTTTAGATAATCGCCACCGGCAAAAAAGACATGGAATAGGCACTTAACAAACAGGAGGCTTGATTTGGGCGCACAAAACGATAAAACAATGGATAAACTCATCTCATTAGCCAAACGCCGCGGTTTTATCTTCCAGAGCAGCGAAATTTATGGCGGTATTAATTCCTGCTACGATTACGGGCCGCTGGGTATTGAATTGAAAAAAAATATAAAAGAACTGTGGTGGCAGAGTATGGTTTACGAACGCGACGATATCGAAGGGGTGGACGCCAGCATTCTTATGCATCCCAAAGTATGGGAAGCCTCCGGTCATGTGGATGGTTTTACCGATCCCATGGTGGATTGTAAACAGTGCAAATCCCGTTTCCGTGAAGACCAGATCGATACCCAGAAACCCTGTCCGGTTTGCGGCACCAGAGATTCCTTCACCGAAGCCCGGCAATTTAATCTGATGTTCAAAACATATATGGGACCTGTGGAAGATTCCGGACATATTGTTTTCCTGAGGCCGGAAACCGCCCAGGGCATTTATGTGAACTTCCACAACGTCAGGGAAGCTGCCCGGCAAAAGCTGCCCTTTGGTATCGCCCAAATCGGTAAGGCCTTCCGCAATGAAATAACCCCGGGTAATTATATCTTTCGTACCCGGGAATTCGAACAGATGGAAATGCAGTATTTTGTCAAACCCGGGGAGGATGATGAGTGGTTTACTTACTGGAAAGAGCAGCGTTTTCAATGGTATGACCGTTTGGGACTGCGCCGTGAAAAATTGCGTTTTCATGGACATGCCCAAGATGAATTGGCCCATTACGCCAAAAAAGCCTTTGATATCGAGTACGAGTTCCCGTTCGGCTGGCATGAAATCGAAGGCATTCATAACCGTACAGACTTCGACCTGGGACGGCATAAAGAACATTCCGGAAAAGATTTACGCTATTACGATGATCAAAGTAAAGAACGGTTTATCCCTTACATTATCGAAACCTCCATCGGCACAGACCGTACGCTGTTAACCTGCCTCATCGATGCTTATACGGAAGAAGAGGAACGGGTAGTACTCAAATTAGCGCCATCCATCGCCCCCATTAAGGTGGCGGTTTTTCCCCTGGTCAAACGGGATGGCATGCCGGAAATCGCCAAAAATATCGCCGCCGACCTGCGCGGGAAATACCGGGTATTTTATGATGAAGGCGGGTCCATCGGCCGCCGCTACCGCCGCCAGGATGAAGCCGGTACCCCCTATTGCCTGACCGTTGACACGCAAACCATGGAAGATCAAACCGTAACCGTACGGGAACGCGACAGTATGGAACAGGAACGAATTAAGATGGACGACTTACAAGCTTACCTGGAAGACAAATTGAAGTTTTAGAACGGCCTTTTTTTCTGAAGCGCAAGATGCGTGGTAAATAAAAATAGCCTTCCGGCTTGGTGACCACCGGGAGGCTTTTTTTGTGGACTAAAGCGATCGGACCAGGCGTATCGAACACCATGTTATTGGTAGAACTCAGCGATCGTGTCCAGTACATAGGATTTTTGCTCATCGGTCAGTTCCGGATAGATGGGAATGGCCAGCGATTCATCGGCGGCTTTCTCCGCTTCTGCAAAATCACCTTGCTTATAATTGAGGTAAGCGAAACATTCCTGATTGTTAAAGGTGACCGGATAATAGATTTCGCAGCCAACTTTGTGCTCCTTGAGGTATTTCAATAATGCATCTCTTTGTTGGGCACGGATATTATACTGATTGAAAATATGACGATAACCGGCAATCCGGTTGGGTGGGGTAATCACATGTGTCAATCCTCTGCTACGCAGTCCTTCATCATAAAAATCGGCATTGGCCTGCCGCCCCGCCGTCCAGTTGTCCAGATAGTTGAGTTTTACATCCAGCACCGCAGCTTGCAGGGCATCCAGCCTGAAATTTCCGCCGATCATTTTATGATAGTATTTGGGATACGCACCATGATTGCGGAGATACATCAGTTTTTGATACAATGCTTCATTATTGGTGGTCACCAGTCCTCCATCCCCGAATCCACCCAGATTCTTGCTGGGAAAAAAAGAAAAGCATCCGATTGTGCCAATGGATCCGGCCCGGCGCCCCTGATCATCTTCGCTGCCGATGGCCTGTGCCGCATCTTCAATAACTGCAATGTTATACCTATCGGCTATTTTCATGATGGATTGCATATCCGCCATTTGTCCGTATAGATGCACGGGTATGATCGCTTTGGTTTTTTTTGTTATTACCGGCTCAATTTGACCAGGATCGATATTAAACGTGTGGGGATCGATATCCACTAAAACCGGCCGGGCTTGCAGACGCGAAATGGAACCGGCCGTAGCAAAAAAAGAATAGGCCGTGGTGATTACTTCATCGCCCGGTTGTACATCCAAAGCCATCAGGGCGATGAGCAAGGCATCCGAACCGGACGATACACCCACGGCATACTCGGACTGACAGTATTCGGCCACTTTTTCTTCAAAGGCTTTAACTTTAGGGCCCAGAATAAAATACTGTGATTCCATCACTTCATGTACAGCTGCAGTGATTTCTTCCCGAATGGATTGATATTGCGCTTTCAGATCCAGCAATGGTACTTCATTTACGGCCATTTCTATCTCCATTACTTATATAGATGCTATCCATTGATTTGAGTTTAAGTTAAAAGTGCAAACTTATAATCTCAAAGGTTAATATTCAAAATTAAATATTGACGCTTTTGATAATCGATAAACCCGATAATTTCCGGGTAAATTTTCAAATCAAACCTGCATAGAAAGTTTTAAGTTCAAAAAAAAGTTTCGATGATATCAAAATGTATGAGACAGAGTTTGTTATTAATTTTTTTTTTTATATATTTCTTTTAAATGACGTTACCATATGGCGCCTTCTCTTATTAATAAAAGCATGAAAATGATTTTGTATTGAACAAGTCTCAGAATCGATAAAAGTAAGCAATGTTTAAACGATACTTAATCCATATAAGCTTTTTGGCAATTGACGAATTCGGACCCAACCACCTTGGCAAATCTATCCAAGCAGTCCAAGGCAACCACCGAAAGAATACCGATTGAAAAAGCGGTGTAACAATTAATTTTATTAACAATATGACAACTTTGACGATTATACTTCTTAATTCAAATACAGAGACTTTCGAGTAAAATTCGGGTATGGACAATGGGTGAAACGCAAGCGGAAAAACAACGCATATTATTGATCGAAGACCACCAGGATTTACAGAATTTAGTAGAACGCTTTCTTGAAAAACAGGGATTTGAAGTTATCTCCACAAGAGAAGCCGAAAGAGGTATCGAAATATATGAATCCCAAAAGATTGATCTTATCCTTCTTGATTTGATGCTGCCCGGACAATCCGGCTTCGAAGTTATCAAAAAAATAAAATTTAATTCCACCAATGATGATTTGATGCCCATTATCGTCATCACGGCAAAAAAGGAAGTGGAAAATATCGTAAGAGGGCTGGATACGGGTGCGGATGACTACCTGACCAAACCTTTTGACCTGGAAGAGTTACACGCCCGAATTCGTAGCGTATTACGTATCACGGAAATGAATGCACTATTAAGGCAGCAATCCAAAAGTCTGGAAGAGGCGAATGACCGGATTAATAAACTTAATCAGGCTTTGATCGAAAAAAATGCCGATTTACGCAAATCTCTCATAAATCTGGATAATATTTTTCAGATATCCATGGAACTAACCTCGATTCTGGATCTCAAACGACTCATTAATTCCGCCTTGTTAACATTTGCCGGCAGATTCGGGTTCAGAAAACTAATCTTTTTTTATCAGGAAGATCCTGCCCAGTACCGACTGAGAGTATTGAACAGTAAAGGCTTTTATCAGGAGCAGGTTGAACATTTGTTTATCGAAAAAAGTGACCCCTTAATTTCCAGGTTAGGAAACAAACAAAAACCAGTCGTATTGTCCGAAATGAGCGATGCCAATTCTAAGTCGTCCGCTTATCGGGAACTTACTGATTTGGATGTTGAAATTATTTCGCCAATCATCTACCAGCAAAGTGTGGAGGGATTGATTTGCTTTGGACCCGGCCTGATCGAAGATGGTTTCAGTAAAATCGACATTGATCAAATTGTTACTCTCAGCAATATGATTTCGATCGCAGTAACCAACGCCTCCCTTTACCAGGAAGTTAAACAATTATCTTATACGGATGGTATGACTGAGTTGCACAATTTTCGGTATTTTCAATTGCGTTTAAGGGAAGAGATCATCAGGCATAGGCGTACCGACAGTGACCTCTCTTTACTGATTCTTGATGTGGATTATTTTAAAAATTATAACGATACACTTGGACACCCTGCCGGTGATGCAGTGTTGCGCAAATTAGCCAGAATTCTGAAACAAACGGTTCGGGAAAACGATATCGTGGCCCGTTACGGAGGTGAAGAGTTCGCCATCATTTTGCCGGAAGTTAAAACCAAAGGAGCCCGTATATTAGCCGAACGTATCCGCCATAATGTGGAAAAAGCGGAATTCGATAATGAGAAGATCCAACCCAATGGCAATCTAACCGTCAGCATAGGTGGTGCTTCATTACCGGAAAATGCAGAAAATTACAAGGATTTAATCAGTAAAGCAGATACTGCCCTCTATATGGCCAAACGCAACGGCCGTAACCAGGTACAATTATTTATTCCCAAAATGGTACAATAGGTATGAAGATCGGTATCACATGTTATCCGACTTACGGTGGCAGCGGTGTTGTTGCCACGGAACTGGGCAAAAAATTAGCTGACCTCGGGCATGAAATTCATTTTATTTCGTATGCCCTGCCCTACCGGTTAAACCGGTTTAAAGGTAACGTTTACTACCATGAAG
>WJIP01000044.1 GCA_014730185.1 Caldithrix sp.
GATCCGGCTTTGATCAGAAAGCTATCTCCGTGTCCGTGATAACAGCCCTCAAATTTTAATATTGCAGATTTTCCGGTAAAACCTCTGGCAACCCGTATAGCACTCATGGTGGCTTCCGTACCGGAATTGACCAGTCGCACCATTTCAACCGAAGGCACCATTTCTATAATCTTGCGGCCCAATTGGGTCTCTATCTCAGTAGGTGCACCAAAGCTGGTTCCTTGTTTCGCTGAAGCATTGACAACCTCTACCACCTCAGGGTGAGCGTGGCCTGCAATCATCGGCCCCCATGATCCTACAAAATCAATATAGGTATTATCATCAATATCCGTGACACGGCATCCCTTACCCGATTCAATAAAAGGTGGATCAAGATGCACCGAACTGAAAGCTCTTACCGGCGAATTTACACCTCCGGGCATCACCTTTTTGGCATCCTCATATTGTTTTTTACTTTTTTCAAATGGCATAATTAACGGCTCCTTGAGTTTATTCATTCAACCACTGCGCGGCTTCTTTAGCATAGTAAGTTAAAATTAGATCAGCACCGGCTCGCTTAATAGACGTGAGCATCTCCAGAGCAACTTTATTCTCATCAATCCAACCTTTCTCACCGGCTGCTTTTACCATAGAAAACTCTCCGCTTACATTATAAGCCGCTACCGGCAGATTGATATTTTCCATAACCACCCGGATTATATCCAGGTAGGGCAATGCCGGCTTTACCATTATAATATCGGCGCCTTCTTCCACATCCAGTTCCGCCTCATGTAAAGCCTCCCTTACGTTGGGTGGATCCATTTGATAAGCACGACGATCACCGAACTGGGGGGCGGATTCCGCAGCATCCCGGAAAGGTCCGTAAAATGCAGATGCATATTTGGCAGCATAACTCATGATTGGGGTCTGATGGTAATTGTTCTCATCAAGAGCTTCGCGAATGGTTGCGACCATGCCATCCATCATTCCGGATGGCGCTACCATGTCAGCGCCGGCTTTGGCGTGGGTGATGACCTGTTTACCAAGCATCTCAAGAGTGGAATCGTTATCCACTTCACCATTATTAATGGCTCCGCAATGTCCATGATCGGTATATTCGCAAAAACAGACATCCGTAATGACATACATATCAGGTACGGCATTTTTAACTTCTTTTACCGCCCTTTGAATGATTCCGTTATCATCCATTGCATCACTGCCTCTGTCATCCTTATCGGCAGGGATGCCGAATAAAATGATTGCGGGGATGCCCAATTGGTGAATATTTTTGACTTCTTCTACCAGTAAATCAATCGACCACTGAAAATTACCGGGCATTGATTTAATAGGATTTTTAACGCCTTTCTCTTCAACCACAAAAAGCGGATAAATAAAATCTTTGGGGCTTAACTGTGTTTCGCGAATCATACTGCGAATATTTTCATTACGCCGTAATCGACGTGGACGATAATAAGGAACAATCATAGTAACCTCATAATTTTATGTCTGGATATATTTAAAAATCGGTATAATCATCATTAGACCAGCGTTCAATTTATTTTTTAAAACTACCGGTTATTCCAGATCGGCTAACATTTTAGTCAAAGTCGCTTCCGCCGAAAGTACACTGTCGCCTACACTGATTCCCCGACGGAAATTACCGGAAAAATAGAGTCCCGGAATTTTATTTTCAAGATCGTCAAACATTTGTTGTACTTTTTGATAGCCCATCCGATACTGCGGGATGGCTTTTGGCCACCGTTTAATACGTGTAATAACGGGCTCCCCGCTCAATCCCACCAATCCGTTTAAATCATTGTATACCAGTTCGGCTAATTCGGTATCGTTTAGAGAGGTGTTTTCCGGTTGGCGAGTGCCGCCTACAAAGGTGGTAAATGCCACATGATCCTCAGGCGCCCGGTTGGGAAAAATGGAAGAGCTCCATATTGAACCAAGAATTTGTCGGTTTTCAACTTTAGGCACCAAAAAGCCGAATCCATCCAGTTTTCTATTGACATCATCTTTATGAAAACCCATAAAAATCACATCTACTGGCGGATAATATACATCCTGCAATGTGCGAATTTCCTCCGAGGTTAGCATAGACATAAATTCAGCCATATTAAACGTGGGCGCCGATATCACGACTTTTTCATATACTCTGCTTTCCGACTGACCTGCGTTATTCAATTTAATTTTAAAGGTATCGTTCTCATTTACCAAATCGATGACTTCACAATTTCTGTAAATTCGACCTTCTAATTCCTTTGCGAGAGCGCTGGTTAATGTTTCCATGCCTTCCATAAACGAAAACAATTTGGCCCGGTCCTTGGCAACTTCGTCTCGTTTTTTGCGTTCCCTTGCCCCCTTGATGGCGCCTTTGATAAAACTGCCGTAATTCTGTTCCAAAGCATACAACTTAGGAAATCCGGTTGCAGTGCTTAATTTAGCGGGATCGCCTGCATAAACTCCGGCAACAAAGGGATTGATGGCATAATCCAGGAATTCCTCTCCCAGGCGATATTTTACAAATTCCGACAAGGGTAAATCCCGGCCATCGGTTCGTTTAATGAACGGTTCGAGAATGAGTCGAAATTTAGCTCTTGTGGAAAACAGGCGGGTTTTTATGAATGCCATCGGTGACATGGGTAAAGCATGTAAACGCCCATTGCGAACCACATAACGGTTATTCGATTTCTCACTTCCATACACTTTTTGATCTTCAATCCCCAGGTCCCGGACCAATTGTTTAAGCGTTTCCGAGGTTTCCAGCGTACTGTTCGGTCCTAAATCAATGAGAAATCCGTCCTGATTTTCCGTTACGATGGAACCGCCCACATGATCGGATTGCTCAATGACCGAGACATCATATCCCTTTTTGGTCAGCCAATAGGCCATGGTTAATCCGGAAATACCCGAACCGATTACAGCAATTTTAGTAGCTGCTGCCATTTAATTGATCTCCTGTACAA
>WJIP01000045.1 GCA_014730185.1 Caldithrix sp.
ATTCAATATGTGAAGGACGACAAGGTAAGCATGCGGCTGGGGGGCGAACTCCGATTATTGCATTACATTGCCCTGCGTTCCGGGCTCATCTTAAATGATGAAACAACTTACTGGACCGGCGGCTTCGGGCTGCGTTTCCGGGATTACGTCCTGCACTATGCCTATCAGAATTTTGAATGGGATCTGGGCAGTACGCATCGTATTTCCCTGGGTTTTCAATTCTAAATCCCACCGCATAACAGGCCATCGCTTTGCCCTTCGCCCTAAAGCACAATGCTGATCTCGTGTTCTATTTAGTCATGAGATTGCTGCGGATAAGCAGATAATCCTGCCCGGACTACTCCGATACTAACCGGCGTAAGTAAACTTAGGAAAACACCTTGTTGTATTACTGGCGGCAGCCGGTCATTTAAAGGTGGCGATCTGATCCAGTCCGTATTTGCTGATCACCGGCACCCGGGCATCGGCAGCCGGATATCCGGTAACCAGAATCAGGAACGGTTTTTCGGTTTGCGGCCGGTCCAGAATGGTATTCAGGAAATGCATGGGACTGGGTGTATGGGTCAGGGTGACCAGGCCGGATAAGTGCAGGGCCGTAATCAAGATGCCGGTGGCAATGCCCACCGATTCCGTCGGATAATAATTCTTATGTTCGTGGCCCTGTTCATCCACCGTAACCTTTTTCTGGAACACCACGATCAAATAGGGCGCGGTCTGTAAAAACGGTTTGCGGGCGTCCGTACCCAATGGCTGTAATGCCTTCAACCATTCCTCCGATGCCCGCCTCTCATAAAAAGCCTGTTCCTCCCGTTCGGCAGCCTGCCGGATTTCCTTCCTGACCTGCGGGCTGGACACCACCACAAAATGCCACGGCTGTCTATTGGCTCCGCTGGGGGCTGTGCCGGCAGCCAGCAGAGCATTGCGGATGACATCCTGCGATACGGGCCGGTCCGAAAAATCACGCACCGAACGCCGCTTTTTCATATGCCGGTAAAAGGATTCGGACGTGGCTATCATATCGGCTGTGCTTTTCTCCCTGAAAGGTAGTGTCTGGAATCGGGTTTGCGGATTTGTCATAATCTCTTTTTACTCCTTTGGCCTGATTGTTTGATAATGGTTGAGTTCATTTTGTCCGTACAGGCGACCGACGGCTGTAGCAAACGAGCTATGGTTGATCCACACTCCGGATTGAAGAGACGCTTTCGTTATTCCTTTTCGATTACTATATCCGGAATAACCTGTACTCCAATGTGCTGAATACAAAGGTAATCCAACCGGAACCCCTGAGAACCAGCCTGTATGGGCCTGCCCTTTGCTGTTAATGAAATTCCACGATTTCATGTGGACATAACGTTTATCAACGGGTCATTATTCTCAATCCATTCCATTGGTCGGCGGGCAAGCCTTATTTCTAAAGGCAGAATTTAAGATAATGAGGCCGTAAGGTAAAAACACCCATCTAATGGAGGATTGCATTAAATGCGCTGAATTATCAGTATTCATTACAGGCGGATTTCTTTAAAGAAACATCGGTTAACGTGTTTAAAAAGAAAAATGTTTATTCAAATAACACTTGTCCCGATTTCAAATTTTAACTAAAAATTAACCACACGGTAACCTAACCGTAATTATACTTTATAACATAAAAACAATAAAATTTTATTGATCAATATGGAAAATTCAAAATTAATTAATCTTAAGACAGCTTTCCCGACACATGTCCCTCAGCTATTTTGCTCAGTCCTTGAAAAGACCTTATCCATTCAAAAATTAAATCTGGTTTATCGACAATTAAATAACTCCCATACTGAAGAAAATTATTTTGAAAAGTGGTTAAAAAAAATCGCTGTAGAATCCGTTATTAAGCAAGAGGATTTTGCCCAAATTCCATCGCAAGGTTCATTAGTCATTGTTGCCAATCACCCTTTTGGGGGATTGGATGGCATACTGATCGGATATTTACTGTTAAAGATACGATCTGATATCCGATTCCTGGGGAATCATTTACTCAGCCATGTACCGGAAATAAGTGAGTATATTTTTCCGGTCGATGTATTTAATGGAAAAAATTCAAATAGAATGAATACATTAGCAATCCGTCAGGCGTTCCGGTGGGTAGAACGGGGTGGAGCCCTTATTACTTTTCCGGCCGGCAAAGTTTCACACTGGCAACCGAGGAAACGGAAAATAGTTGATCCCAAGTGGAGTCCGCATATTGCGGCCATCATTCGAAAATCCGGCGCTTCAGTATTACCCCTGTATATTCAGGGTGGTAATAGTGCCATGTTCCAGATTATGGGATTGTTAAATCCCAAATTAAGGACGGCGCTTCTTCCGCAGGAATTAATGAACAAGACCGGTAAAACCGTTCAAATTATGGCTGGTAAACCATTAACCGGCTCAAAACTTAGCACTTTCCAGTCCAATGAAGAGTTAATAGAATATCTGAAAGTAAAAACCTATCTCTTAAAAAATAAATTGCAAAGAAATGATCAAAAAAAAGTAGTTTCCCTCAATCCACTCCATCAAAAGAGTGAACCCGTAATTGAAGCTGTGCCCATTGAAACACTTAGTGAAGAAATTGAAAATATCCCTGCCCATCAATACCTGTTTACCAAAGGGGCATATTCTGTTTACATCTGTCCCGCTGCGCAAATTCCAAACGTTTTAAAGGAAATCGGCAGGCTGCGTGAAATAACTTTCCGGGCCGTTGATGAAGGTACCGGTAAACCGATTGACCTTGATGAATTTGATCGTTACTACCTTCATCTTTTCCTCTGGAACCATATAACCAGGCAGGTGGTAGGCGCCTACCGATTGGGACTGACCGATACCATTATAAAACAGTTCGGTAAAAAGGGGCTTTACACGCAAACCCTGTTCAGATTCAAAAACGACATATTAAAACTATTTGAAAACGCCATTGAACTGGGCCGTTCATTTATTCGGCCCGAGTATCAGAAAAAACACAGCAGTCTTGCGTTACTTTGGCAGGGTATCAGCGTGTTTATAGCTCAAAATCCACAATATCACAAATTATTCGGACCGGTGAGCATAAGTCAGGGATATAGTAAAATATCCAAAGAACTCATGATCAGATTTTTAAAAGACAACCGAACCGAGCATGAATATTATCGGTATGTGAAACCAAGGAAAGCCCATCGAAATTCGCAACTTAAAAGTGATTACAGCCGAATTCTGCAAAAAACCTTAAAAGATATTGAAGATGTTTCATTGCTCATTTCAGAGATTGAACATGATGGCAAAGGTATTCCTATACTACTCAAGCACTATTTGAAATTGGATGCAAAATTACTGTGTTTCAATGTCGATAAGAAATTCTCCGATGTACTGGATGGATTGGTTGTCGTTGATTTGTTACGAACTGAGCCTAAAATTTTAAAGAGATTGATGGGCAGTGACGGCTATGAAACGTATATGGCTTCGTGCAGAGCAATCCACCAATCCAAAAAACCGATGGCTGTCGTTCATTAACATCAGGGAATGGCACTGCTATAAAAATACCATCCCCACCCGACCGTAAAAATTAAATCCCCCCATAGCGCATGCTCGAAGGCGGCAAAAAATGTTGAACGTGTCTTTTGATAGGTTCCGGCAAATAAAAATCCGCCCAGTGCGGATAGGACGGGGGCAATCAGGTTGCCATAAAAAAGATGAGCTATTCCAAAACTAAATCCGCTCATCCGGATAAGCGTTTCTTCTTTAAATATTGTTTGATACCGTTGAAAGAGGAAGGTTCTAAAAATAATTTCCTGGGGATATACGGATACAACAGGATATATAACCATGACCATCAGCCAAATTCCCGGCCGTTGTCGGGGCAAACTTAAAAATAATTCCTTATCGATTACCAGTACCAACAGGATTATCATCAATGCACCCAACAGGAATTTTTTGATAATACTGCTAAGATGCTTTTTGTATGCGCGGGTATTCCAAAGTCTGGACCTGTCAAACGTATGGTCCTTCAACAAATAAACCAGGCATAGTAAAAAAACCAGCGCAAGAACCAAAAACAATATGTTTTTGAACATCTCTCGCTGAAAATAAAGAAAAACCGGTGTAATCCCCCCATTATTAACAGTCTCTAAAAGTAGAACCATTTAGGCGATATGTATAAATTGCCCATAAGTACAATTACTTTTGCGGAGACGACATGCACGCTAAAACCACCTGTTTCGTTGTCATGGACCGCAGCAGTGATACCGTTCACAAAGGCAATCTACCAAATCATTTCAGCGCATTCAAAAAATTTATTCGCCTTTTAAAGATGATGTGGCCGTCGCCGTTGAATCGAACTTCAACTACCCCTGGCTTTTTGACGGTTGCACAAAAGAGAGGATTGCCACCTGTCTGGGACATGCACCCTATATGAGCGCTATCGCCGGCAAAAGCAAAAAAATGACAAATTGGACGCAACGACCATAGCCAATCTTCTGCGCACCGATTTTTTCCCCATCGGCTACTCCTACCCGGAAGAAAACAGAAATGTACGCGACCTGCTGCGGCGCAGACATTTTTTCCTCAAGGGATGGCCATGCCAAGAGGCGTACTCCGGTTATTCTTCAGCCGGAGCCGTCTACGCGATTATGCATACGTTTGCAATTAATTGTCGTTTAACAATTCAGGTTTTAATTCTTCCAACTTTTCTTTAAGATCTTCATCTAACTTTGCCATATGCAGTGTTTCTACTTTCAATAACTGATCTATACTTAGATTAATACAATGTAACAGATTTGAGCTTTGCATATTACAATTTGTAAAGTCTGTATTATATACAAATGATCTTTCCAGATTTGCTCGCATTAGTAAAGAGCCAGAAAACTTTGCTTCATTTAAATTGGCAGTTCGTAAATTTGCCTGCCAAAACAATGTATTCTCGAAATTTCCTTTTCCTAAATATATTCCTTCTAAATTAGTCATTCCTAAATCTAGTTTAAAATCTTTCTCCGTTTCTTCTTTAATCCAATTTCTTCTTCCAATGACAGTCAAAACAGCTTCAATATCAGTTCGCGGTTTTATAGTTCTAAAATCGAGTGAATCATCTATCTGCTCTTGTTGTGTTTTTTCTTTTAATGGGCGTAATTTTTCTTTCTCTTCTAATTTGGCATTTTCACGTACAAAGGAAGTTAATATCTCCATTATTGAAAAATGGTCTTTTAAGGAATCACGTGCTATCCTCTCTAAAGCATAGATTCCACCTAATCTTATTTCTAGCTTTTCACTTCCTAAATGTTCGATAGCTTTTGAAAATCGTTCAGTTATTTGACTTTCTGTTGCAATTATTACATTATTCTCTAAAGCTTTTATTCTCCGATATGTTAAATAAAGTCCATAAAGAATAATTATTCCGCCTAAAAATTGAAGAAATAATTTTCTATAATCATTTTCAATGCTTGATATATCTTGAAAATCTAAGTTCTTATAAATATCAGGCTCTATAAAGAAATTGGGAATTTTATATATGCAGTATATTAATAATAATCCTGATAATATGATAAAGATATATCTTAACCAACTTTTCATTTAGTTCCTTTTGTACGCATAACGTTTGAGTTCACTGGTTTTTACGGAGCGCAGCGGAGAACAATCCAC
>WJIP01000046.1 GCA_014730185.1 Caldithrix sp.
CAGGGCTTTCCAAAGATACACGGAAAATTACCACCTTTAATGAACAATTTTCTCTTGAATTTTCGCTTTGATTTTGTCCGCAGCAGCGAAAAGTGTTGTCACAAAAATGTCTCAGTGGGACAGAAAAATCCCGGAAAAATTTAATGAGATTAATAATATTATTTTGAGTCCATTTCATCAGATTGGCTTAATAATAATATATTCAATAACTTAAAAAAATTTTATAAGTATATTTATCGAACCGACAATACTGGTATAATAATTGTATTATAGTTGGCCATAAATTAAAAACAGGAAAATTTTAGGATTGGAGCACTAAACGGATGATTGATGCAAAGTTACACCAACTATCTCGAGTACTGATTTTTAATTTCGTTAGGACAACATTAATCTATTTATATTAACTTTTCATTAAATCTGGAGGTATTATGATCAAAAAACTATTACTCATTTCAATTCTGTGCTTATTACCATTTTCGGTTGTTTTGGCGCAGGAAGTTTCCCTCGAACCCTATGGAGTTTCACCGGCTCAAATAAAGGCCGATACGGTTGGCAATGACAACTACGTTGGTATATTGGACCGGGTTTACAGCGGTTTACTTAATGTTGGTGTTGAAACTGAAATGGTTCTTAAAGGTATGAGCGATATGGCGCTTGTATCTCCAACCTGGACGGTTTTAGAGGCACCTACGAACTCAATGGCCACAGTTACCACGCAAACAAATGTGGACACCTCCACTCAAATGGCGAAATTCATTCCCGACCTGGCAGGTACTTATGTAATCGAATTTGCAGATCAGGGCGCCAGTGCATCGGTTACTGTAAATGCGGCAACTTATTTAGGTGTTGGCGAAGATGAAGGATGCACCAATGGATTCTGCCACCAGGATCAGGTAACCAATTGGCGTATGACCGGGCATGCCGATATGCTGAAACGGGGTTTGGATGGAATGGCCAGCTCCCACTACAATGAGTCATGTATCAGTTGTCATACTGTTGGTTACGATACAATGGCCGTCAATGATGGCTTTGATGATTTTCCATTCGAATTCCCTGCGGAATTAAAAGAGGGAACATATGATTCGTTGAAGAATGAATATCCCGAAGCCATGCGCCGCGGAAACATTCAATGCGAATCCTGCCATGGACCGGCCAGTGCCCATGACGGGGCAACGGATGACAATAAAATGGTTGCTTCGCTGAGTACAAGCGCCTGCGCTACCTGTCATGATGACGATCATTACCATGTATATCCATCGCAATGGAATACAGCAGGGCATTCAAATTTACCACCTTACCCTGCCGGTAACCGGACAGACTGTGGCGGATGTCATAATGGTGCACAGTTTATACAATTTTCAAAAGGTGAAACCATCACCAAACAACCACCGGTTGATGTTACCTGTGCTGTTTGTCATGATCCACATAAAAATACCAATGAATATCAGGTTCGTAACGTTGAAGCAACCTTAGCTAATGGTCAAGTTGTAACAGATGGTGGTACCGGTAAATTGTGTATGAACTGCCATCAAAATCGTCGTGATGCCGATACGTATACGAATTCACCGCGTGCTCATTATGGGCCGCATTACGCTCCGCAAGCAGATATGCTGATCGGTACCAATGCCGTCACTTTTGGTAAAAAGTTACCCACATCACCTCATGCACCAGCCACAGAAAATTCTTGTGTGGATTGCCATATGTATGAAAAAGGATCTCATGGTGAGCATGATGAAGACGGCAACCTTAATACAGCCGGTATGCATTCTTTTAGCATGGTCAGCAAAGAAGGTGTGGATAATGTTTCTGCCTGTGTGGACTGTCATGGAGACGTAGGCGCCACCTTTGAAGAGAAAAAATTCTTCTTTAATGGTAAGACCGATCACGATGGTGACGGTACTGAGGAAGGTTTACAGGCTGAGGTTCATGGATTGATGGATCAATTAGGCGCTATGTTGCCATCCTCCGATCCCCATGCCGATGTGGATTCAACCTGGACCCGCACCGAACTCAAAGCCGCATTTAACCATCGTTTGGTATATTATGATCACAGCTACGGTATCCATAATCCGGCATATACTGTTTCCCTTCTGAAGGTTACAATTCAGGCTCTGGAAAATAACGCAATTGAAGGTGAAGTTGTAGCGATAGATGACATACCCAACGATCAGGGTAAACAGGTTAAAATCATATGGGATAAATTTGTTGATGACGGTATTGCAGTTGACCCGGTAGAAAATTATGTCGTAAAACGCTACGATGCTTATGATGATACCTGGACCGGCGTTGGTCAGCATGTCGCTGACGGCAGTATGCGCTATGCACTGGTTGTACCCACCTTGTTCGATTCTACGGATCAAAGTGATGGTATGACACCATTTATGGTGGAAGCCATAACCGGTAATGGTAATGTACATCATTCGGAACCGGCTGAGGGGTATTCTGTAGATAACCTCATTCCGCAGGCGCCGGTTAATGTCTCGGCCCTGTTGGCGGATCATGATGTCGAATTGTCCTGGGAAGCTGCCGATGATCCCGATATCAACTATTATCAGATTTACCGCGCAACCACCGAAGGATTCGTTCCCGATGAATCCAATATGATTGCCACGACTACCGGTCTGCAATTCACGGACAAATCACTGAGTGATGACACTTATTATTACAAAGTTGTTGCCGTGGATTTCTCAGGCAATATTGGCGAACCTTCCATGGAAGTAAACGCTAATGTGACAGCGATTGCTGAAAATGCAGCTGTTCCCACGGAGTTTTCTCTGGAACAGAATTATCCAAACCCGTTCAATCCCACGACAACCATCGATTTCTCATTGCTGAAGGGAGGTAATGTTGCTTTGGTTGTTTACAATTCACTGGGACAGGAAATTCAGACACTTGTGAATGAAGAATTGAGCACAGGTCGGTATTCGGTTAATTTCAACGGAAATGGATTGTCTTCAGGTGTGTATTTCTACAGCATCCAAGTTAAAAGTACCAGCGGATCAGGCATTCTGTTTCAATCCAAAAATAAGATGATTCTAATTAAATAAGCTGTATTTGATCCGCAAGAGGGGCTCTATTGAATAGAGCCCCTTTTTTTATGTTACGGGCTTAATTTCTCTTCCCATTAAACCCCCTTTATATTAAATTCAAAATCTGGATTATATGGTATGAAATCAAGCCAATTGCTCTCCACCATCTATCTGAAATGTATATAATCAGAAACTTGCTTATTGAGATAAGTTATCCTATTTTAAGCCGTTTTTAATGAAAGGGTTTGAGCTCATGGAAATAACAAATGCCACTGACTCCTTATTGGTCGATCTGTATGAGTTGACAATGGCTGCCGGATACTTCGAACAGAACTATAATCCGTGGGTTTGTTTTGAATTATTTATAAGAGATTTACCACCTAATCGAAATTTTCTAATTGCGGCTGGCCTTGAACAGGTCATAAATTATGTTACACATCTGTCCTTTAATCAAGACCAAATCGAATATTTACGCTCCTTGTCAAACTTTAAATACATATCCGATGATTTCTTTCGGTATTTGCATAATTTTAGCTTTAGTGGAAATCTTTACGGTGTTCCGGAAGGTACCGTTGTTTTTAATGATGAACCGTTAATACAAGTGGAAGCACCTTTGCTTGAAGCACAGATTCTGGAAACATATCTGCTCTCGGCAATAAATTTTCAGACAATGGTAGCTTCTAAATCCGCTCGGATTTATCTGGCTGCTACCTCTGATGGTAAAAAACAGCGAGGCGTGATGGAATTTGGCAGTCGCCGGGCTCATGGACCACAGGCGGGTGTTTTGGCAGCCCGTGCCTCCTACATTGGCGGATTTATCGGGACATCCAATGTATTGGCTGGGAAGCTTTATCAGATTCCGGTTTATGGAACAACCGCTCATTCTTGGACCATGGCCTTTAATGATGAAATTACTGCATTTCAAAGAAATTATGAAATTTACAAGGAGGACACGATCTTTCTTGTTGACACCTATGATACCGAAACCGGCATTTTAAACGCTCTGAAAGTGAGTTTAGATTTTAAAGGCATTCGGATTGACAGCGGAAATTTGATTGAAGAAGCTAAAAAAGCACGACGCATTCTAGATGAACAAGGATTAGATAAGATTATGATATTGTTGAGCGGAGACTTAAATGAATATAAAATTGATGAAATGATTCAGGAGGGGACGCCTGTAAATGCCTTTGGGGTGGGTACACAAGTGGCCACTTCTTATGATGCTCCAACCTTACAGGGGGTTTATAAATTGGTGGAATTAACCGATGAGAAAGGTACGCATTACCGAGCAAAATTCAGTCCCGATAAAATCAGTTATCCTGGGCGAAAACAAGTCTGGCGATTTTTTGATAAAAACTCAATTATGAATCATGATTTGATTGCTTTAAACGATGAGGATTTTTCCTCGGAGGCAGAATCACTTATTCAATGTCAGATTGAAAATGGACAGCGTGTTCAAAAACAAGTATCGCTGGTGAGCATTCAGCAACGCACCAAAAAAAATCTTTCCATGCTCCCGGAGTCCTTAAAACACCTACGGAGTGATCACCCGTATTCCATCAAAGTTTCCAAAACCCTTAAAACGCTTTTAAATCAATTGCAAAATCAAGTACAAAACATTACACATGATTAAAAGAGCTGGAAGATACATTGAAATTTTTTCGTTAGATTTGTTTTGCTGATTAAAAAAATTAAACATTCAACATGAATAATGAAGCATAAAGCAATGCCCAAAGCTTCCTTACATACATTAGGATGCCGTTTGAATCAGGCCGAAACCGCTATCATTGCCAATAAACTGCAACAACACGGTTTTGAAATTGTAGATTTTGGACAAAAAGCGGATCTGACGGTCATCAATACCTGTACCGTAACAGAACAAGCCGATGCCAAATGCCGACAGGCTGTAAGAAAAAGTATACGTACAAATCCGGATACTTTTGTTACGGTTATTGGGTGTTATGCTCAGATGGATGTACAACGTATTCAGCAGATTAAAGGCGTTGATTTGATAATAGGTAATGAACATAAAATGCAATTGCATGAGCATCTTAATGGTCTGACAAAGTATGATCGGCCGCAGGTGATTCATACATCAAAAATTTCAAGGGATACGTTTACCATAGATACCGTCGGTTTATTTGATGCCCACACCCGTGCTAATCTTAAAGTACAAGACGGTTGTAATTTTGTTTGTTCATTTTGTATTATTGCTACGGCACGGGGACCGGCAAGAAGCCGTAGTTTTGACGATATTATTCGTGAAGCTTACGCCTTACGCGATATGGGTTTTAAAGAGATTGTACTTACGGGCGTCAATATTGGTACATATCAGGAAAAAAATTACGGATTTATGGATATCTTGAAAGCACTTGAAAAAATAGATGGTATCCATCGAATACGTATCAGTTCCATAGAGCCAACTACGGTATCCTACGAAATACTGGATTATATCGCTGAATCCCGTAAAATTTGCAAGCATCTGCACATTCCGGTACAAAGTGGTGATGATCGAATTCTGGAATCTATGCGCCGTAAACACGATAGTCATTTTTTCAGCGATATTATTCAGTATGCCTATAAAAATATTCCGGATGTAGGTATCGGTACGGATGTTATGGTTGGATATCCCGGAGAGGATGATGCGGCTTTCAGCAATACAAAAAAATTGCTTGCTGATCTGCCAATTGCTTATTATCATGTATTCACTTATTCCGATCGAAAGAGAACACGATCCTATAAAATGAGACCAAAGGTCGATCATAATGTTAAGAAACACCGTAATCGTATTATGATCGAACAGGGTAATCGACAAAAACATACATTCTACCAAAAATCTATAGGCAGCCAAATGGATGTGCTTTTCGAGCAGAATGCTGAAGGTTATTGGCATGGATTGAGCGATAACTACATTCGGGTTGCTGCGGAAGGTGATAATACATTAAAAAATGAAATTAAAAAAGTGCATATCACTCGAATGTATGGTGAACGACTGGTAGGAGATCTGCTTTGAGAAAGGTTTACATAGAAACATATGGTTGCCAAATGAATGAGTATGATACGGAAATTGTCAAAACCATATTAAAACAAAATAACTATGACTTGACCGAGCAACCGGAAGAAGCACAGATTTTATTCTTGAACACATGTTCAGTGCGGGAAAATGCGCATCAAAAGGTGTACCAACGTATCAACACACTAAAACAATTACGTAAAAAGGAAAAAAAGCGCGTAATGGGTGTATTGGGATGTATGGCTCAAAATTTACGTGATGAATTATTGGATGAGAAAGTTGGTGTTGATTTGGTAGCCGGCCCGGACAGTTATAAAAAACTACCGGCCATGCTCGAGAGTGTGGTGCAAGATGATGCCCGGCAATATGCTCTTTCACTGTCAGAATACGAAACATATAGCGATATTTTTCCGGTAAGGGAAGAGGGTGTTAATTCCTGGATTGCTGTTATGCGGGGCTGTGATAATTTTTGTACTTTCTGTGTTGTCCCGTATACCAGGGGTCGGGAACGTAGTCGTGATCCATTGAACGTAGTAGACGAAGTTAAACGACTGACAGATCAGGGTTTTAAGCAGATTACGCTTTTGGGACAAAATGTTAATTCATATCAATACGGAACGTCTGATTTTGCGGATCTTATAAACGAAGTAAGTAAGGTTGATGGTATCGAACGAATTCGTTTCACATCACCACATCCCAAAGATTTCCCCCAAAAATTAATCGAAACGGTAGCCAATAATCCCAAAGCATGCAGACATATTCATCTTCCTCTGCAGGCAGGAAACACGCGCATTTTGGATATGATGAACCGTACATATACCAAGGAAGATTTTCTGCATCTTGTTGACTATATGAAAGAACGCATACCTGACCTGGCCTTAACAACCGATATTATTGTTGGATTTCCAACGGAAACCGAATCGGAATATCAGGACACCCTTGATGTTATACGCACTGTTGAATTTGATTCCGCCTTTATGTTCAAATACTCCGAACGTAAGCAAACCATAGCTTCACGTAAATACCCGGATGATGTGAGTGAAGAGGAAAAAACATCACGCATCACCCGATTAGTAGAATTACAGCGGAACATCTCATTAAAGCGCAATCAGCAACACATTGGGAAAGTGTTTTCTGTTTTAATTGAAGGCAAAGCTAAAAAAGACGGTCAATTGATGGGGCGCAATGACGGTAATAAGATTGTCGTATTTGCGGACACGGGTCAAAAGATCGGTGAATTTATTAATATAAAGATTACCACAGCATCGACCAATACATTAATCGGCGAAGTCGTATAACAGATTAGTAGAGTTTCTATAGGCCTATAGGTGTTTCTTTAAAGCATGTGGAAGCACTATAGACTTATGCCAGCAGCGCTTTTTCTCTTCAAAAGGAATTTCCATTCCAGACCTGGATGTCTTAAGTAAAGCTTTAAATTGTTTACACCGTTGCATAAGATGGGAGTATCGTGTTTCATTTTGACCGGGATATTGTTATTGGTGATATACAATTATGGCTTGATGCCAGGCGTGTAAAGCCATTTGGGTTTATATCGCATGCCCATGCCGATCATATAGCCCGCCACAAGGAAATCCTTTGTTCACCACCCACTGCAGAATTTTTAAAAAAGAGATTAAAAAAATCGAATGTTAAAAAAATCCCCTACGGACAAATATTTACGATGAAGGATGTAAAATTATCATTACATCCCGCCGGGCATATTTTAGGATCAGCTCAAATTTTGGTACGAAAAAACGAACAGTCCTTACTTTACACCGGCGATTTCCGCACTGGGGCATCCCGAACGGTTGAGGATTTCGAAACGGTTGAAGCGGATCAGGTTATTCTGGAGACCACCTTCGGAAGACCTAAATATGTAATGCCGCCGCGGGAAGATATTGAAGCACGTTTAATCGATCGGTGTAAGGAAAAATTGGCCAAAGGCACAACACCAGTTGTTTTCGCATATGCTTTGGGCAAAGGGCAGGAAGCACTTAAAATTCTTACCGATGCAGGGTTGCCTGTGGCGGTTGAATATAATATTTATCGTTATATAGATATATATAGACGATTCGGTGTACAATTTAAGACATACCGTAAATTTAAACGAAGCGAATATAGAGATCATGTATTACTATTACCGCCCGGATTCCGGCATCAACGTTTTATAAGAAATTTGCCTGAAAAATATACGATATTTTTATCGGGTTGGGGAATGGATAATAGTAGTAAATTTCGCTTCCAGGTTGATGAGGTCATGCCGATAAGCGATCACGCCGATTACGAAGAACTGATATCTTATATTGAAAGAATTAAACCGGAAGAAATCTACTGTACTCATGGATTTAGGGATTTTGTCAGCAGATTAAAAAATGCAGGTTACCGGGCTCATGATTTGCAATCCATGTCCCAGCGTGAACTGCATTTAAAGACGTAATACAATTTTGGCTTTAGACGGGGGAGATCATGTCATCGTTGCAATCAAATTCAGCAAACAAATTTGAGATTGGGCTGGTTATGGCCGGTGCAATTTCAGCCGGAGCCTATTCGGCAGGAGTCATCGACTTTTTAATACAAGCTTTAGAGGAAATGGCTAATGCCAAACAAAACTTTCCGGATGAGGCCCCGCGGCATGAAGTATCCATAAGCGTGATTTCCGGCGCTTCTGCCGGTGGAATGACGGCAGCATTGATGACATCAATGTTTAATGAAGAGTATCAGCCGATTACAACCTTACCTGCTGCGTTACCTGATAACAGTCTTATAAAAAAGAATAAACTATATGATGTCTGGGTAGAGCAAATTGATATCGACGGTTTATTGCAAACGGATGATTTACAGCGAGACAATGAACAGGTCAGATCGTTGCTGAACTCGCCTATTTTGAATACAATTGCAGAGAACGCATTGCATTTAAGGCCATCATCAGAAAAAAGACCGTACATTACCACACCTTTGCATCTTTATCTTACCTTAACCAATCTTCGCGGTATCCCTTACACAATCGATTTTGAAGGTGGACAAGGCAGCGGACATCATTTAGCTGCCCATAAGGATTATTTTCATTTTGCTATGGGCAACCAATCCAATAGCGATCAGGATTGTGTTTGGCTGGATCCTTCCCAACCGAGTCATTCCCATTGGCAATTATTTAAACAGTGTGCTCTCGCCACAGGCGCATTTCCCATAGGCCTGGCGCCGCGTTTTATCAGTCGGCCCGCTAAGCATTATGAAACAAGAAAATGGCCCATTCCGCAGGAAAATGGACAAGCCGATGGCTGTATCCGAATGGATACTATAGCACCGTCCTGGTCAGATAATACGGTTCATAAAAATGGGGAGTATTCTTTTTTGGCTGTGGATGGCGGTGTAATCGATAATGAGCCCCTGGAATTGGCTCGCAGACAACTTTCCGCAGATCGGCTTTCCAATCCCCGGCGCGCCCGAGAAGCCAATCGCGCCGTATTATTAATCGACCCATTTCCTGCGATGGATATCATGTCCGCAGATGAGTCCGGGGCTTCAGCCGATTTCGATATTCTGCAAACAGGTATGAAGTTGTTTACCAGTCTCAAAAATCAGGCCCGTTTTAAGCCAGAAGAGTTAAAACTTGCCTTGAACGATGATGTTTTCAGTCGATTCTTGATTGCTCCCTCACGGCGATTATCCAATGGTTCGGCTGCCCGCTATCCCATTGCTTCGGGTTGCATGGGGGGCTTTGGCGGATTTTTACATAAATTGTTCAGAGTTCACGACTTTCAGCTCGGACGTCGTAATTGTCAAAAATTTTTACAAGATCATTTTGTGATCCCCATGGAAGAAGCCAAACGTAATCCCATTTTTGCAGAGTATGATGAACAGGCCTTCAACAGAATAAAACGGACAGTTGATGGCAAAGACATGGTGCCGATTATTCCTTTAGCCGGTAGGGCTACTGAACAAGAATTTACGCTCGCCTGGGATGGAATCAAAGTGAACCAATCCTTTATCGAAGCTCTACAGCGAAAAATTGATAAGCGTTCTAAAAAGGTGGCATACAGGTTAATTGATAAAAAAATTGATGGACTTTTTAAAAAAAATCTGAGCAAACTGGTATATCTATGGAAAGGTGATACCCTCATACAGGGTATCGTAAAAAAAATTGAGAACGATCTCGTAAAATTCGATTTATTCAGTAGATCAAGCATGTAAAAGTTGTATTCAACTTAAACAAATAACGTTTTAATATAATGTTTGAGGATATTGATTTTTGAAATGATAAGGCCTCGAAACCGGGTAGTTCAGATAGAATAAGGGCAAAAATTGATACATGGGGGATAAATTATGCCTACTTCTCGCATTGTTTTACTATTACTTATTGGTATTGCATTATTAATCGGTTCGATTTTATTGAGGGTTATTTCCAAGGGTAAATATGAGATAAAGACCATTGATCTTGTTTTTATAATTATACCTTTACTTTTCGCCGGATTGATAAGTGGCAAAATTAAAGGGCTAGATATTTTTGGTATCAAAACGGATTTCTCCGATCTATTTAATGCCGCGGCCAATCAGCGTATTGAACAACAGGTTTCCAGTGTTCCCGTTTCTCCGGTAAGCGATGCGGTTGAAATGATAGAGGCCGGCGAAAAAAGGGGATTGGAAGAAATTCCCCGTTTAATCGAGCAAAAAACAGAAGCCCTTGCTTTTCAGCTCGCTTATGGCGGTTATTATGGAAGAGCCATAAAAGAATATCTAAATGATTTGTATGGAAGCTCTTATTTAAAATATGTAATTATAAACAACCCCGATGGTACATTGTTCGGCATGTATAATGCCGTCGATCTCATTGCTTATCTGCGCACCATGGGGGATTCGGGCTATGATCGCTTTGAACGCATGTTAAATGACGGTGATAGCAGGGCCAGGGCATGGTTAGCTCGCACACCGGGTTTTATTCCGGTTGATGAAGCTGTCGATGTTACCATGTCCAAACGAAATGCTCTTAAAAATATGGAAAAGAGCGGCTTAACGGTTCTACCCGTTATCAATGAACAGAATAAATTTATAGGTACTATTAATAGAGAACAACTAACCACCAGCCTCATCTTAACAGTCACAAATAACATTTCTGAGTGAACGTTTTATCAAGGCCATTGTGATCCATTGTCAAACGGATAAACAGGGTACGTTTAAGTAAGACAATAGAGAATTTTACGGTTTTAATTAGTTATAATAATCATTTATTAGTGGAGGGAATAACATGAGTTGGTTATCCGATATTTTTTCAGGTGCTTTCGGGGGCGTTGTGGAGCAAGTGGGTAGTGTGGTAGATAAGTTTCATCTGAGCGGAGAAGAAAAGAAAAAACTGAAGATGGAAATGCAGAGGCTTGTTCAACAAAGGGAGTCGGAAGTTGAAGAAACCATCCGAAAGGAATTGCAGGCCAAAGAACGCGTATTGGTCGCCGAATTACAGCAGGGAGATAATTACACCAAACGGGCCCGGCCGACCGTGGTTTATGCCGGTTTAATATTTATATTTATCAATTATGTATTAGTACCAATGATTCAGGCGTTGGCCGATGCTCCGGTAAAACCATTCGATTTACCAGTTGAGTTCTGGGCGGCCTGGGGTGGCATTGTCGGTACTTGGACCATTGGGCGTTCAGCCGAAAAGCGGGGTGCGAATAATCGATTGACCCGAGCAATCACAGGCAGTCGTAGAGTCAGTCTTTTTGACGATGAACCGGCAAAAGGTTGAGGATAAAATTATGGATATTAAAAATCATAGGCTGAAAAACAGTGGTTTCCAGTTCAAAGAATCACCTAACCATTCCGGTAAAATGAAAGATGGTCAACCCGACAGCATTGTAATCCATTACACAGCTGGCGGTTCCGCGGAAAGTGCAGTACGTACGTTAAGCAATCCGGCACGGAAAGCATCGGCACATCTGGTTATAGGTCGTGATGGATCAGTAACTCAATTGGTGCCTTTTGATACCGTAGCATGGCATGCCGGAAGAAGCTCGTATGAGGGCAGGAGCGGATTCAATAATTTCTCCATCGGCATTGAAATTGATAATGCTGGTAAATTAACAAAAACAGAAGAGGGTCATACTTCATGGTTTGGTAAGGATTATCCGGCAAAAGACGTTATAAGGGCCACCCATCGTAATGAACATCAGCCATCCTATTGGCACAAGTACACGGAACAGCAAATTAATTTAGTGTTTGATGTCTGCTCTGTATTGATCGATACTTATGCCATTACCTTAATTGTAGGACATGAAGAAATTGCTCCATCGCGCAAAACCGATCCGGGGCCTGCATTTCCACTGGATAAATTAAGAGAGCGTTTGCTGCAGACCGAGCGCGCTGAAGATGGCTCTGCAGATGGCTCTGCAGATGAAGAAACGATGCAAGGGAATGTGGGTGTGGTTACGGCATCCAAACTAAATATCCGTTCTGAGCCTTGGTTGCAGGCAAAAACTGCTGCGCCGCCTATACCAAGAGGAACCATGCTTAAAATTCTTGACGAAACCGATGATTGGTATCAGGTGGATGTGATCACAAGAGGCTGGGTAAGTAAGAAATTTGTGAGTACATAATTTTTAAAATATCCGTTAGAGCTAACGAATACATAGATTTTTCTGAAGAAAATTAAGAATAGACGAACTTAAATTTCCGAGTACATAACCGTTCGTATGTTCATTATGTCTTAACGAGAGTGTTGCAATCGCTAATGAAGCCGATGAGTTATTTAGACATCCGTTGTTTTATGACATATGCTTTAAGATATATCATCGGCATTTCTACATATTTCAACGATAAGTAACTGATACGATGTTTTAGGCTCATTTGACTTGATCCTCCATTCACTAACATAAGGGTATTATCGGATTATATTGTGATTTCTTTAAAACATCTTATTGCAGGTATTTCAAAAAAGTGTGAATACATATAATTAAATTTAAATTAGGAAATTATACGAGATAGATGGATTAAAACACTTCGATTATTAATTTCGAAGAAAAAATGCAATTTTATCATCCTTACTCGTATGGAAGCCAGTAGGATTTAAATCTTTGATATGGGTCTGAGGTATGGGCGTCCATATAAAGCTTAGGGTCGGATTAACCCGTATAAAATAAATTATATAAAGTGGCGGCAAATTTGCATAAATTACGTGCGCCGGCCTAATATAATATTGGATTTTGATTTTTTTAAACCTTGAATCTCTGTTAAACCCTGGATTTTTTTTTGACTTGAATATATCAAACATCTTATATTATTTGTCCTCAAACAAGGGGAGGTAGCGAAGCGGTCAAACGCATCAGACTGTAAATCTGCCGGCTGAATGCCTTCGGAGGTTCGAATCCTCCCCTCCCCACATCCATGGAAAGAAGAACCAACTGAAACCCCTGGGCTAAACTCAGGGGTTTTTTATATTGATTTTATTTACTTTATCTTTTATATTTGTTATTCTTTTGCGGGGCGGTAGCTCAGTTGGTTAGAGCGCTACGTTGACATCGTAGAGGTCGAGAGTTCAAATCCCTCCCGTCCCACATGACACCACGGGTTGATCACTCGTGGTTTGTTTTTATAGATCGAGAAAGAACGGAAGGAATTCCATTTTGTCATATATTGAAATCACATTTCCGGATGAATCTGTAAAAAAATTTGATCCGGGTATTACTCCTCTTGAAGTTGCCAAGAGTATTAGTAACTCTTTGGCTAAAAGGGCCGTTGTGGCTAAATTTAACGATCATAAAATTGATTTGCACAGCCCTATTCATAAATCCGGTAAATTACAAATTCTGACTTTTAATGAAAAAGAGGGCAGGGATGTATTTTGGCATTCATCCGCCCATCTTATGGCCCAGGCGATTAAGCGTATTTATCCGGAGGCTCAGTTAGGCATCGGGCCTTCCATCGAAGATGGATTTTATTACGATATTGATCTCGACAGACCTATTACTCCCGAAGATTTTGAAACGATTGAAGCAGAAATGAATAAAATTGTCGAGGAAGATTTTCCGACCCAGCGGATTGTTTTAACACCAACGGAAGCTGTCGAATTTTTTAAAAATAAGAACGAACTATTAAAAATAGAGTTGATTGACGAGTTGGATAATGCCGACGAAACGATTTCAGCATACAGTCAGGGTGAATTTACCGATTTATGTCGCGGGCCACATGTGCCGTCCACCGGTGTATTAGGTAAAAATTTTAAATTGCTATCCGTAGCCGGGGCCTACTGGCATGGCGATGAAAACAATAAAATGTTGCAGCGCATTTATGGCACTAATTATCCCGATAAGAAGTTGTTAAAAAAACATTTAAAGCGCATTGAAGAAGCTAAAAAACGCGATCATCGTAAGCTGGGTAAAGAATTACAGTTATTTAGTATCCAGGAGGATATCGGTAGCGGATTAATTCTTTGGCATCCCAAAGGTGCATATATGAGGCACCTCATTGAGAATTACTGGAAAGAAGAACATATCCGTAATGGATACCAATTGGTATCAACACCGCACGTTGCCAAGCTTGATTTATGGGAAACCAGTGGTCATACGGATTTTTACAACGAAAATATGTTCCGCCCGATGTCTGTGGACGAAATGGATTACCAGTTAAAGCCGATTAATTGCCCCTTTCATATGAAAATTTATAACTCGGAGATTCGAAGTTATCGGGATTTACCCCTGCGATTTGCAGAACTGGGAACGGTTTATCGTTATGAACGCTCGGGTGTTTTACACGGCTTAATGCGCGTCCGAGGCTTTACGCAGGATGATGCGCATATATATTGTCATCCTGATCAATTAACCGAGGAAATAATTGGTGTACTTGAATTAATGGAAAAGATACTATCGGCATTTGGGTTTACGGAATACGATGTATATCTTTCCACCAGGCCTGAAAAATATGTTGGAGATGAGGCGAGTTGGGATCATGCGACTAATGCTCTGCGCGAAGCTCTGGAAATAAAAAAAATGGATTATGAACTGGATCCGGGCGAGGGGGTTTTTTATGGCCCCAAGATTGATGTCAAAATTAAAGATGTACTTGGCCGATCCTGGCAGTGTTCAACAATACAGGTTGATTTTAATTTACCGGAAAAGTTTAATTTAAATTTCATGGATGTGGATGGTCAACGGCACCGTCCGATTACCATTCACCGGGCCATATTCGGATCTCTGGAGCGGTTTTTCGGTATTTTAATTGAACATTATGCCGGTAATTTTCCGCTTTGGTTGGCTCCCGTCCAGGCCAAGGTCATCCCCATTGCCGACCGCCATATTGAATTTGCCGAAAAAATTAATCAAAAATTGATGGAGCAGAACATCCGTCCGGAGTTGGATAGCCGGAATGAAAAAGTTGGGTATAAGATTCGTGAAGCAGAAATCCAAAAAGTACCTTATATGATTATCATTGGAGATAATGAAACGCAAAACGGAACGGTATCTGTGCGGCATAAAGGGGAAGGCGATCTGGGACAGCTTTCCATGGAAGATTTGATGCAACGTATGAGCCATGAAATAACCAATATGCCATAAATAATGAATGTATTAGCAAAGATGAGGAGTTTATCATTACCAAAAAGAAAACACGCATAAATGATGACGTCCAGGCACCGGAAGTTCGTGTAATCAGTCCGGATGGTGAACAGATTGGCATTATGACTGTCAACGAAGCCTTAAACAAGTCGCAGGATTATGGATTGGATCTTGTGGAAATTGCACCATCTGCCAAACCTCCGGTTTGCAAAATAATGGATTATGGAAAATATGTTTATGAACAAAATAAAAAAGAGAAATTAAACAAAAAGAAACAGCATACTGTAACCGTTAAAGAGATTCGTATGCGGCCGAAAACAGAAGAACATGACCTGGATTTTAAACTCAAGCATGCCCGGTCATTCCTGGATCAGAAGAATAAAGTAAAATTTACCGTGCAGTTCAGGGGCCGTGAGCTGGCCTACAAAGAGTTCGGAGAAAGGCTACTGGAACGGGTAGTGGAAGAACTTGAAGATGTTGGAAAAATTGAACAACCGCTTAAATTCGAAGGCCGTAATATGACTATGGTTATGACTCATAAATAGGAAGGGGTTAGTTTTATGCCGAAAATGAAATCCAATCGCGGGGCGTCCAAACGTTTCCGGGTAACAGCTAATGGTAAAATTAAGCGTCATAGCGCCTTTCATAGTCACATCCTTACAAAAAAATCTTCCAAACGTAAACGCAATTTACGCAAAGAAAGTCATATTGAGAAGGTTGATGTGTCTCGTGTAAGTAAGATGATTTTGAAATAAAATTTTAAAAGGAGATAAAAAATGCCGCGCGCTACTAATAATGTTGCATCCAGACAGCGGAGAAAAAAAGTTCTGAAAGAGGCCAAAGGCTATCGTTTAGGAAAAAGCCGATTATATAAAACCGCTAAAGACCAGGTTGAAAAAGGATGGTTGTACGCCTATAGAGACCGGAGAACCAAGAAACGTAATTTTCGCAGCTTATGGATTACGCGTATCAATGCGGCCTGTCGCTTAAACGGTGTTTCTTATTCTGTTTTTATGAATAACCTTAAAAATTCGAGTATTGAATTGAACCGAAAAGCACTGGCAGATATGGCTGTGAACGATCCCAATGCATTCAGTGAATTGGTGAAAAAAATAACTGCGTGATTTAATAAGCCCCGAAATATAAGGAAGTGTTGTGAAATGCTTCCTTTTTTCTTATGTAGACTTAAATGGTTTTGAATAACTTAAACGAGATCGTCATCTAGGTGAAAACTTACGGAAAATTTGAGAGATGGACAACGTAAACCCAAATCGGTTTAGCCAATGTTTGAAGAAGTGGAAAAAATAAAAAAAGCATATTTCGAAGACGCCAAAAAAGTTAAAACATCTGATGATGTTGAAAAATTACGAATTAAATATCTGGGGCGTAAGGGTGCGGTTTCATCGGCTTTTACTATGATGGAAGAGGTACCGAACGATAAGAAACCAATGTTGGGTAAAGCCCTTAATCAACTCAAAACTGAACTTGAAAATCATTTCGCGACATTACAACAGGAATTTAAAGCATCACTCAATAAAAGGGAAACGATCGATTTAACCCTCCCGGGGCGCAAGCCTAACACAGGCAGGAAACATCCCATAGCTCAGGTTGAGGATGAAATAAAAACCATATTCAAGGGCTTGGGATTTGTTGTTGAAGATGGCCCGGAAATCGAAAATGACTTTTACAATTTCGAAGCCTTAAATATTCCCAAGTCTCATCCTGCCAGAGACATGCAGGATACGCTATACATCAATGATGATATTGTTTTGCGCACCCATACATCGCCTGTACAGATTAGAGTCATGGAAAAAAAGCAACCTCCCGTACGGATGATAGCCCCCGGCAGAGTTTACCGGAGGGATACGCCGGATGCCACTCATTCACCCTTTTTTCATCAGGTTGAGGGCTTAGTCGTTGATAAGGATATTTCCTTTGCCGATTTGAAAGGCGTCATTGAGGCCTTTGCCCACCGTATGTTTGGTAAGGATATTAAAGTACGTTTTCGACCTAGTTTTTTTCCTTTTACCGAACCCAGTGCCGAATATGATTTTAACTGTGTGTTTTGCCGGGGACAAGGTTGTCGGGTATGCAAACAAACCGGCTGGATCGAAATTTCAGGCGCGGGTATGGTACACCCCAATGTATTTCGGGCGGTGGGTTACGATCCCGAAATTTATAGCGGATATGCTTTCGGAATGGGGATTGACCGCATCGCGATGCTAAAATTTGATATAGATGGCATCCGAACGTTTTTTGAAAATGACATTCGATTTCTAACTCAGTTCTGATAAGGTCTGTGATGAAAGTTTCTTACAAGTGGTTAAAAGATTATATTGATATAAAGCAATCACCTGCAGAATTGGCCGACGCATTAACCGAAGCCGGACTCGAAGTTGAAGAACTGATTCCCCAGGTACCATATTTTAACGGTGTTATAGCCGGTAAAGTTACCGAAGTCGCCAAACATCCCAATGCGGATAAACTTTCCGTGTGCAAAGTAATTACTTCTCAAAATGAGAAGGCGGAAGAGCATCAGGTCATATGCGGAGCACCGAATGTTGCAGAAGGACAGTATATACCCTTTGCTGCCGTCGGAGCTACATTACCAAAAGGATTTAAGATAAAAAAGGTTAAAATTCGAGGGGTCACTTCCAGCGGAATGATCTGTTCCAAAGAAGAATTGGGGTTGGAAAGCTCCTCGGAAGGTATTTGGGCATTCGATGAACCAACACCTTTAGGTACAGATATTTATCCTCTTCTGAAAGACAAAGAAGATTATATCCTGGATATCGCTGTTACGCCCAACCGTCCCGATTGTCTCAGTATCATTGGTGTTGCCAGAGAAATTGCGGCTTTAACCGGCAATGCACTGCACTTACCGGATATAAATGTACCGGATGAAAAAAACAAATCGGCGCAGGATTTAATCCATATTGCTATTGAAGATGCAAGCGGTTGTCATCGTTATGCCGCACGGATTATTTCTGATGTTACGATTGATGAAAGCCCGACTTGGATACAAAAACGCCTTGAGGCTGTTGGGCTACGACCCATTAATAATGTGGTGGATATTACAAATTTTGTGTTGATGGAAATGGGTCATCCATTGCATGCCTTTGATATGGATCGTTTGAAGGGTCCGGAAATTAATGTGAGAAGCAGTTCACCGGGAGATACTTTTACGACATTGGATGATAAAGAACGTGTGCTACCTGAAAACACGGTTATGATATGCGATAATACGCAGCCTGTTGCCATTGGCGGGATAATGGGAGGGCAAAACTCAGAGGTGACCGCTGCAACACGCAATATTTTACTGGAAAGCGCCTATTTCAAGCCGGAGCGTATCGCTGTGGCCAGTAAAAAACTGGGGTTAACCTCGGATGCTTCTCAACGTTTCGAAAGAGGCGCTGATATTGAAAATATTATTACCGCCCTGAACAGGGCTGCTTCATTACTGGCCGAATATGCACATGGTAAAGTATTACAAGGCGTAGTCGATGAATATCCCCGAAAACATCCACAGAAAAAAGTGTCCTTCCGACCCGAGCAGGTCAATCGCCTGTTGGGTAGTTCATTTGAAGACTCATTCATAATAGACACATTAAAGAGGTTACAGCTTAACTATAAAAATGGTGTTGTTGAGGTTCCCAGTTTTAGGGTGGATATTGCTCAGGAAGCGGATCTGGTCGAAGAAGTTGCCCGGTTAGTGAATTACTCTAACTTACCATCGAAGCAATATACTAACATTCAATATGATGTGGAAACATATTCGAAGGAAGAAGAACTCAGTTTCCTAAAAACTAAACTAATTGAACTGGGTATGATGGAAATAGTCACCAACAGTATGTTGAAAAATTTAGAGGCCAAACCTTTTTACGATGGGAATCTGGTTCATATTATGAATCCAATAAGTGATGATATGACCACCATGCGTCCCTCTCTGATTCCCGGAATGCTTAAGACATTAGCGTACAACATTAATCGCAGTAATAATGATCTTAAAATTTTCGAGCTAGGAAGAGTCTTCCTGAATTACCGTGTAAAAGATATTCCGGAGCAACCCTATCGTTTAGCGGTAGTTATGACAGGAAATCGTTTCGAAGAGAACTGGGCAGCACCGGGCGAACTTATTGATTTTTATGATATTAAAGGTATACTCGAATCTTTCGTTGAAAAAATATTCCTTGACAACTTTCAATTTATTTTATATGATGCATCAAACATATTCTCTGCCAATGAAACGATTGCATTGCAGGCAAATGAAAAAATAATTGGATATTGCGGGCGATTGAATGAGGCGGTCACCAGTCACTTTGATATAGATGTGCCGGTTTACGGATTTGAAATAGACGTGAATTCTATGTTGCAATACATGCGCACGGACCGGCGCTATCAACCGGTTTCCCGTTATCCTTTCAGTGAACGTGATATGGCAATTGTGATTGATCGGCGAATAAATGCCGGTGATATTTTAAAGTTGGTTAAAGAAGAGGGCGGTCATCTATTACAGAGAGTAAAAATCTTTGATGTTTATCGGGGTGATAAAATACCCGAAGATAAGCAAAGCCTTGCTATCCGTTTACGTTTCCAAAGTAATGAGAGAACACTAAGCGATTCGGAAGTTGATGCGGTCTTCACCAGGATCGTCAATAAGGCAAAGCAAAAATATAACGCATATTTGCGGAAATAGACAATGACACTAGTACATTTTGACAAACTTAAAAATTATATTGAAGAAATATCGATTAAGTATCAACAGTTAAAATATAAGAACATTCAACTTGAAAAAGAGAACCAAAAACTTAAACAGCAACTTGATAATTCCGATGTAAATCCGCAAATTAAAAACTATAACGAAAAGCAAAAAACAGAAGTCGAACAGTTAAAAGAAAAAAATGAGGAAGTAAAAAAGCACCTGCTTTCTTTAATTAAACAATTGGAAAATAGGGTGGCGAAACATAGCGGTGTTGATACCTAAAACTTAGAGGATTGTCATGGCTCCTGGCCAAATAAAGGTTAATATATTCGGATCGGAATATACACTTCTCTCTGACAATAATGAAAATTATGTATTTGAAATTGCAAAGTATATTGATCAAAAAATGCGTGAAATTGACAGTTCACAAAATGTAAAAACCACAACAAAGATTGCCATTTTAGCAGCTTTGAATGTGGCAGATGAACTATTCCAGGAGCGCGATTATAGACAAAAACTATTAGACCAATTGAATGAAGAATCAAAAAAAATGGGAAACTCATTAAAGGATGTTTTAGAAAGTTAAGTAAAATATTCTCATAATGTGAGCCCTGTGTTTCAATTGCAGGTCTAAGTATAGGACCAACACCTACACAACAAGGGAGCCGAGCTCTGGGCGATGAATGTATGCCCCATCATTTAAGGGGAAACATGATCCGCTCAGGAGGTGCCCATCATGTTAGACTAGGATCCTAGAATTAGACCGCTGGAATGCAGGGCTTTTTTTATTTTCCTAGAGAAATTGATTAAGGAGATAAATTTAGAATGAACTTTATTATCTGGATAATAGCTGCTTTGATCGGTATCCTTATCGGCTGGCTGCTCAATTCCATGATTGGTAACAATAACTTTGCTTCGGCCAAAGCTAAAGCCGAGCAACTGATTAAAGATGCAAATGATGATGCGGAAAGTTTAAAAAAAGAAAAACTCATTGAGGCTGATGAAGAAATTTATGATCAACGGCAGAAGCTGGAAGAAGAATTCCGTTCCAGAAAAGAAACGCTTATAAAAGATGAAAACGAGTTGACAACCCGTGAGAATGATCTGGAGCGCAAAGCCGATTTAATCTCTAAAAAAGAGCAGGAATTGGTTATACAGAAACGTGATATTTCCAATCGGGAAAATCAACTGAAATTTAAGCAGGAAAAACTGGACCGTATGCTCGATGAGGAAAATGTTAGGTTGGAAAAAATTTCAGGACTTACAAGGGATCAGGCAAAGAAAATATTGATGGATAACTTAATTGATGATGCCAAAAGGGATGCCGCACAGCAGATCTATAAAATTGTGGACGATGCCCAGAAAGAGGCTGAAAAAAAAGCCAGAAACATACTGATTTCTGCTATGCAGCAGACTGCCACGGATCATGCCATCGAATCTACAGTCTCTGTGGTTACCTTACCCACTGATGATATGAAAGGACGTATTATCGGAAGGGAGGGGCGCAATATCAGAGCATTCGAAGTTGTAACCGGCATCGATGTAATCGTTGATGATACGCCGGAAGCGGTTATTTTAAGCGGTTACGATCCTTATCGTAGGGAAGTGGCTCGCATTACCATGGAAAAGTTGATTACTGACGGACGCATTCATCCAGGCAGGATTGAAGAGACCTATGAGAAAACAGTCGAAGATATCAGCGAATATCTGACAGAATTAGGCGAGCAAGCTCTACTGGAAACGGGGGTACATGGTATTCATTTAGATTTAGTCAATATGCTGGGTAAATTACGCTATAGAACCAGCTATGGGCAAAATGTATTGCAGCACAGCAAAGAGGTATCCATCATTGCCTCCATTATGGCTGCCGAACTGGGGCTGGACGAAGCGACGGCCGCCCGGGCTGGTATTCTTCACGATATTGGTAGGGCTGTGGATCGTCACAATGAGGGCAGTCATACGCAAATCGGATATGATATTGCCAAAAAATATGGTGAAAATGCAATCGTTTTAAATGCCATTTTGGGCCACCATGGAGAAGTGGAACCGATCTCTCCCATAACCATCCTGGTGCAGATTGCCAATGAAATCAGCAGTTCACGCCCGGGCGCCCGTAGGGAAGTTATTGAAAATTTCGTTCAAAGAATGCACAGCATGGAAGATATAGCCCTTTCTTTTGATGGTGTTAAGGCTTCTTACGCCATTCAAGCCGGAAAAGAGGTAAGAGTCATTATTGATCATGATAAAATTGATGATTCTACAAGTTATCAGCTGGCCAATGACATATCAAAACGCATTCAAAGCGAAGTGGATTACCCCGGTCAAGTAAAGGTGGTTGTTATCAGAGAATTCCGATCCATTGATCTGGCGTAATTGAAATAAGGAAGCAGTAAAGGAATAATAAAATGGATGATCCCAAGCTATTGAAAGGTAAAATTGTTGCACAGCATGTCAATCAACGTGTGGAAAAAATGGTACAGCTATTAAATGAGCATGGCGTTCAACCCAAATTGAGTGTGGTACTTGTAGGCGATGATCCCGCATCTAAAGTTTATGTCAAAAGAAAAGGCAAATCGTGCGAAAAACTTGGCATCAAATCAGAAACCATCCAACTACCCGATACGACAACAGAAGGCGAATTACTGGATATCATTGAACAATTGAACAAGGATACAGACAATCATGGTATACTTGTTCAACTTCCACTACCCAAGCAAATTCGGGAAGAAGTCATTATTCGAAGTGTCAATCCACTAAAAGATGTCGATTGTTTTCATCCTCAAAATGTAGGTTTATTGGTGACCGGGAATCCTTATGTATTACCCTGTACACCTGCGGGCATTTTAGAAATTCTGAAATATTACGAGATTGAGACCGAGGGTAAACATGCGGTTATTATCGGACGAAGCAATATTGTAGGTAAGCCATTGGCCAATCTACTGGTACAAAAACAAAAAATGGCTAATGCCACAGTAAGTGTGATCCATAGTCGTACGAAGGATTTGGCTGAATACACACGTCAGGCGGATATTTTGATTGCTGCTATTGGTAAAGCGGAATTTGTTCATTCCGATATGATTAAAGACGGCACTGTTGTTATCGATGTTGGTATAAATAGGGTGGATGCCGATAATGAAAAAGGATATCGGTTGGTGGGTGATGTTAATTTTGATAGTGTGTTTTCCAAGGTGGCTCGTATTACCCCTGTACCCGGGGGCGTGGGACCTATGACCATTGCAATGCTCATGCAAAATACGATTACAGCTGCATCATTTCAGGAAGGCATAACGATCGAAAAAACGGCTAATTAGCAAAAAATGAGGTCTGGAAATCTCAAAAATTAAGATCATTTTGGGAAACAAATTAGAAGGCAAACCGTTTTAATTAATACTACACAGAACAGACTAAAACGATATAAAACGGGTAATAAATAACTTTTTAGTACCCGAACAAAAGTGCATGAACAGAATCGAAACGTTTCATTTGAGAGCCGATAATAGTCAAAAACACTGCATATTTTAGGGTAATATTTAATGGATACCATAGTTATATTACTCATTTTTTTACTTGTACTTTTATTCATTCAACTGTTTGCCCTCTTTAAGGTTCGTTATTTAATCCGACGATTGAAAAAATTGATGAACGATTTGAATAAGGCCAGTGTTATACCCGGCTTTCAAACTAAATATAATAATCGGAAATGCCAATTTTGCAAATATCGAAAAACTTACCTTAATGTGGATAGTGAAAATGTTCCGTTTTATTACGTTTGCCAATTGCACAAAAAAGTTATATCCTTGAATGATCAATGCAATAAATTTAAACTTGATCCTTATTATTATACCAAGGCCTGAGTTAATCTGAAAAAAATGTATTACCCCTTTTTTTCTTTACTTGAACCGGAATTTTTGGAGCAATGAAGCAGGAAACCATTAAATATCTTCAGCCCCATACCGTAACTAAGTTAGCCAATTTGGAAATGATTGCCCGGCTGATGGTGGAAGGATATCTGACCGGCCTACATAAAAGTCCTTTCCATGGATTCAGTGTAGAATTTTCTCAACACAGACAATATTTACCTGGTGATTCGCTAAGATTTGTTGACTGGAAAGTATATGGTCGCACCGATCGTTATTATATCAAACAATATGAACAAGAAACCAATCTGCGCTCTTATCTGTTATTGGATATATCTGAATCTATGAATTATTCCAGTTCCGATATAACCAAGCTGCAATACGCTAAATATCTGAGCGCTGCTTTATGTTTTATTATGTTACAACAGCGGGATGCTATTGGTATGACCCTGTTTGATAATCAAATTCGGGATACCCTCATGCCCAAATCGGTAATGTCTTACCTGAATTTACTGTTGAAAAAACTGGAATTGATTAAGACCGGTCGCGACACTCAGATCAGTACCGTCCTGCATCAAGTAGCCGAGCAGATAAAACGCAGGGGACTGATAATATTACTTTCTGATTTGTTGGATGATCCGGAAAAAATATTGGCGGGTATGAAGCATTTCAGGCATAATGAACACGAAGTGCTCATCTTTCATATTCTTGATGATCAGGAAGTAGATTTTGATTTTTCCGGCGATGTGCAATTTGAAGACCTGGAAACATCCGAAACAGTAAAAACCGAACCCTGGTTTATTAAGGAAGCTTATCAAAAAAATATCCGGGAATTTCTGGATTATTTTCGGGTTCAGTTCAGCAATAATCGTATAGATTATCAACTCCTGAAAACATCAACCCCATTTGACAAAGCTCTTACCCAATATCTCTTGAAGCGCAAAAAGTTGTACTAGCGCTCTGACCCATCCGAAGGACAATAGATATCAATGAATTTTTCACGTTGCAACTGAAGTAAAAACTTGCTTAAACGCTCATAAATTTGATTTAAATCTTCACCGAAGGCCTTACGCATTTCGGTCCCTATTTTTTCTACTGTGGTGTTTCCGTCACAATGTGTCCATACCAACGTACCAATTTTATCTAGTTTTATTTTGAAGTGTTTGGTTTTCATAAGAGGGTCAAATAATTTTTTAGCCACTCTGTTACGAAACTTAGGTCGGAGAATAATAATCAGGTCGTTTTCTTCATCCATTTCCCAATCGCAATTGCGTCGGGGATAGCAAACCAGCAATTGATTAATAGTTTCCGGTTTCATAGGCATTCCGTTTATAAATTAAAAAGGGATGGAAATCTCAGTTTCCATCCCTTGTAAAATGGTAATTCAATTGTAATTTATTTATTATTTTGTGCAGCTTTTACGGGTATACGGATTAACAGAAACGCCAATCCAATGAAAACTAAAAAGCCAATTATGGCACTGGGTTCCTGAACGCCCAGGACGGATACGGCAAAATGTTTTAATGAACTGATTTTGGCGTCACCCAGAAAATGCTCTACCCCGGATAACCGTTCGCCAAGCACAACAAAAGCCAGGATTACAGCCATCAAGGCTTCACCGGCAATCAAACCGGAAGATAGCAGTACACCTTTGTTTTCGGCCTTGGTTATCTGATCTTCTGTAGCTTTGTTCCGTTTTTGAACAACACTCAAGATCCACCGAATGATACCACCGATAAAGATAGCTGAAGTGGAATGAAAGGGGAGATACATACCCACGGCCACTAACATAGGAGAAGGAGCTTTGATCAAAATGAGACCAACGGCAAAAAACATACCGGCAATAACCAACGGCCAGGCCATTTCACCCGACACAATACCTTTTGCCATTAAAGCCATTAATCCTGCCTGGGGCGCGGGTAACTCCGCACTGCCGATCTGATACACCTGATCCATCGCCCACATGGGCCAAACCAGTACCAACGCAGCTATGATAACACCAATAATTTCACCGACTTCCATTTTCCATGGCGTACCGCCTAAAATATGACCAACTTTAAGATCCTGAGTCATATCGCCGGCAATACCCGCTGATGTGCAAACCACACCGGCCACACCCAATACAGCCAGTACCCCGTGCTCTCCTGTAACACCGATAATGACCAGTAAAACCGCGGCTATCAGCAAAGAACTTAATGTCAAACCACTGATGGGATTGTTGGATGATCCCACCAAACCAACCAGATATCCGGCAACGGCTGCGAATAAAAAGCCGAGTACAATCATAATGATGGTCAGAACAAATGCGCCTCCAATGGAATGTGCAAAATAATCATAAAGAAAAAACAAGGGGATCGCCAGCAATAAGATAGCAATACCAACTTTTTTGAAATCCAAATCAATTTCCAGGCGGCTGACGGCTTCACTGTGTTCTTTCTTTTCTCTTAAATCACGAATGGCTTTGGTGATACCGGCAAATAATGAATCCTTCAGATTATAGAGCGTATAAAAGGCGGCGATAATCATTGTTCCAACGGCAAAAGGCCGTATTTGTTTTAGCCAAACCTCCTCAGCGATCTCCAGCCATGAATGTCCTCCGGCACCGGCCATGTCTGCCAGTGCAGGATTAATGAAAATTCCCAGAGGTACAAGTACTAACCAACCCATGGCGGCTCCGGCGAATAATACTGCCGAAACCCGTAAACCAACGATAAATCCCACCCCAACCAGAGCAGGGGAAGCGGCCGGTGTTTCAAAAAGAAAGCCACCGCCGTAACCAACTTTCGTACCCAGCATATCGATTTTGGATTTTGCCAAATGGAAAAAGTCCCTTGTATAATCGGCAACGAGATGGATACCGTTGGAATTTTTTATCAACTCCCAGACAGCTGCCAATCCCATGCTCATAAAAACCGCGCCGGCGCCGGTTTGACCACCCTGTCCGGCCTTGACAATTTCCGCAGCGGCCACACTTTCGGGGAAAGGCAAATCCGCTTCTTCTACCATACTGCGCCTTAGAATCGTTACAAATAAGACACCCAGAGTACCCCCCATAAACATTATCAATGTGCTTTCCCAGTAGTGTAGTTCTTCCCAAACACCGCTGATAACAAATGCGGGGATTGTGAAAATGGCACCTGCAACCAAAGCTTCACCGACTGACGCGGTTGTCCGGGCTATATTTTCTTCCAAAATCGTACCCTTCAAGGCCCGTAAAGCGGCCATGGCCACGACAGCTGCCGGAAAGGTAGCTGCAACGGTCAGACCTGCTTTCATTCCCAGATAGGCGTTGGCAGCACCAAGCACAACTGCCATTACAACACCCAAGACAAGCGCTTTAATACTAAGTTCTTTTAATTCAGAATGAGCAGGAACAAACGGCTTGAACTCCTGATGATCCATAGACGCACTCCTCCGGTTAGATGGAAAATTCGCTTAATGTATGAACAATTCAGCAAAAATAAGTTAAAAAGTAGGTCTTTATGAGCAAAATGTCAAGCTTAATGCAGGTTCTTATTTGTGACCATGAATCATCTGAAAAACTTACGATATTTATTGTCCAAATTATGTCAAACGATTTATATAACATTAAAATCCGGCAATTAATATCATATAATCTTGTTTCGAGAAGATATAAGAATTAACTTGTATTTAAAGTTTTGGTTAATCTTTCTTGAAGTTGTGTTTATGGGTAGTGGGATAGAGTTATGACGCAAAAAATCTATTATACCATAGGGCAGGTGAGTCAATTGTTGGAATTACCACAATCGGTGTTACGGTATTGGGAAACTGTTTTTCCTCCACTGAATCCCCTAAAATCATCAGGGGGAAGTCGCCAATACAGTGATAATGATGTTGAATTGTTGCGTTTTATCCGTAAGCTGCTATATGAGGAGGGTTTCACCATCAAAGGCGCCAATTTAAAAATAGAAAATGAGAAGGCATTACTAAACGTTCTGGCCGAAGAAAAAAAGGCACTCGGGGTATCGAATTTAAAAATGGAAGCGTATAAAAAAGATGTTGATGAAGATCCTAACCCATCGCGAGTAGATCAAATCAATCATAGTGAAAAAGAACTGGTGGAACATATTATAGGACGATTACGCAAAATTGTAAAAATACTGGATGATTCACCAAATCAAAGTTGATTTTAATTTAGTACTTTTATAAATTTATGAATTACGGAGCGTGGCGCAGTCCGGAAGCGCACTTGAATGGGGTTCAAGGGGTCGCTGGTTCAAATCCAGTCGCTCCGACAGAAATGGGGATTAATAATCCCCATTTTTTTATACTTTGACAAAGCCTTCTGTATTTGAGTTAGACATTCATGCAAACATATGATGTACTTATTCCTGTTTTTAATGCCCAATCCAAAATAGGTTTTCTATTAAGAGACCTGAAACGTCTGAGTACGCCTCCCTGTAATATTTTTGTAGTAGATGATCATTCCTCAGATCAATCGGTACAGGTTATACAGGAACATGATGTCAAGCTGCAACGACTTTCGCAAAATTATGGCAAAGGATATGCTTTGCGAGTTGGCTTCAATCGATTTTTACAGGAAAGCACCTCTGATTATTTACTCTGTATGGACGCAGATTTACAACACCCCGTAACGTCGATAAAAAAATTTATACGGCGTTTGCCGATTACTTTTTTAATCGGCAACCGCACGCACGACCTTTCCCGAATGCCATGGCCCAGAATTGCCTCAAATCTGATTACTTCATTTATAATTAGTAAGATTACAGGACAAACCATTAAAGACAGTCAATGTGGGTTTCGCCTCATACATCGATCCGTTCTAGCTGAAATTGAATTGTCCGAAAACGGGTTTCAACTGGAAAGCGAATTCATCCTGAAAGCAAATCGTATAGGGGTTCAAACCGAATTTGTGGATATACCAACTATTTACAACGGACATCCGTCAGCCATCAATCACTGGCGGGATACCTGGCATTTTATTCGTTTAATTACAAGAGAACTATGGCGTCACAAAAAGATTTAATGTATCGAAAACAAAGTGCGAAAATGGTTAATCATTTGCGTAAGCGGGGGATAACGGACGAACAAGTGTTGACCGCGATGGAGAGTACCCCCCGGCATAAGTTTGTGGCAGCAGGTATGGAATTTCAGGCCTATGAAGAGAAAGCGTTACCCATAGGGTTTGGCCAGACCATTTCCCATCCTTACACGGTAGCGTTAATGAGTCAGGTATTGCAGGTGCAAAAAGGGCAACGCATTATGGAAATTGGCACAGGTTCGGGGTATCAGGCTGCCGTACTCTGCCGGATGGGGGCTCAGGTGTTTACCATCGAAAAAAATACCTCACTCAGCCGCTTAGCTGAAAAACGACTAAAATCTATGAACTGCCATTTTGTAATCCGTACGGGCGATGGCAGTCTGGGCTGGCAGAGTTACGCCCCTTTTGATGCCATCATTGTAACGGCCGGGGCGCCGGTTGTTCCCCGGAATCTTTTGCAACAAGTTAAAGAAGGAGGGCGGTTGCTCATACCGGTGGGAACAGCCGCCTCCCAGGAATTGACGCTGTTTGTAAAAGACGAACAATCATCATTCCGTAAAATAATTATCGAGAATCTGAATTTTGTGCCATTAAAAGGAGTTGACGGATGGTCGGAGGAGGTATAAAGCATTATATACGCACCTTTTTGGTGGGCGGTATAATGGGTGTCGCTAACATTATACCGGGTGTCAGTGGTGGGACCATGGCTGTAGTTTTTGGCATTTATGAAGATTTAATGGAAGCCTTGAGTAATTTTTTAACCAACCGGCAAAAACGGTGGCAATATATTCGTTTTTTAGCCGTGCTGTTCATTGGGGCCGTTGTGGTCATTTTATTGCTTTCCCGCGTATTGGCCTGGTGTTTCGATCATTATCCGTTGATGACCGTTTATTTTTTTATGGGGTTGATCCTGGGCAGTATACCTGTGGTTGTACGCACGCACCACGATATGAAAATGAATATGCGGCGTATTGTTATGCTGATATGCGGTATCGCCCTGGTTGTCATTCTCGCTCTATTACAAACCGATACGAAAGGGCAGGGCAACACATTCAATTATTTAAATATTGGTCTGCTGGATTACCTCTTTTTTGTCGTTGCCGGAGCTTTGGCCGCCTCGGCCATGATTATTCCCGGACTGAGCGGTTCATTTATCCTGCTGCTTCTGGGAGCGTACCGAACCGTGCTGGATTCCATTTCCGGATTGACAGATACATTGATTGGTCGGGGACTGACTGATACCATGCGCGTGCGGCTGCTGATTTTACTAGCCCTGGGTGCGGGCATCGTTATAGGTATTATCGGTTTTGCCCGGCTGATGAATTGGGCGCTGAAACACTATCCGGCGGTGACCATGTACTTAATTCTGGGTCTTATTTTGGGATCATTTTATCAGCTTTATCCGGGTTTTACTTTTAACTGGAACGGGGCAGGCTCTCTCCTGACATTTGTTATCGGTCTATTCATATCCTTGAAATTCGGTGAAGAAAAAGCACCTAAACAGACAGCACATTGATGGACGAAAATTACTGGTTTCAGTGATGAATTCATCAATGGGAGATTTTACATAATTTAGAATCCCTAATTGGCAACAAACCGGTCAGTATAATACATGGCAAAATAAAAAGAAACTATCCAAAATTAAGCTAAAGAAAGTTAAGTTTTGAGTAGGATTGATAAACTGGATATAGTCACGGCAGGATAGACATAAAATATAAAAATTTACATTAAAATATTTATTCGAATGTAGAAAAAAAGGATAGCATATATGCGTAAATTCTTATTTAGAGTCCCGGTTACAGACGTATCGCCTTCTTTAGGACTTCTATTGCATCGTTTGGTCTTTGGCGGATTCATGGTTTTTGGGCACGGATTGCCCAAGCTGCTTTCCTTCAATGCTAAAGCTCCTCAATTTGCAGACCCCCTGGGCATGGGTCCGGAGCTCAGCATGGCAGCAGCTGTTTTTAGTGAAGTATTCTGCGGTCTTTGCGTCATGGCCGGGTTGGCCACTCGCTTAGCCGTGCTGCCTCTTATGTTTACCATGCTTGTGGCGGCATTCGTGGTTCACGGAGGCGATCCCTTTTTTCTGCCGGCCTCGGGAGCCAAGGAACCGGCCCTGCTTTATCTTTCGGCTTTTGTACTTTTGCTTATTACCGGCCCCGGCCGTTATGCCCTGGATCGCCTGGTGGACAGACAATGAAGTTTAGGGCTAACTGGGTAACACAGGTAAAGGCATGCACTTGCCTATGAAAATTGCAGTTAAGCGATTGATTCATTATTTCGGGCCATAAAAACTTAATGTTATCATTCAGGAGTTAGCTATGAAACCGTTTTTCATAATCATGTCTATAGTGAGTCCTTTTATAGTCGTCAAAGGTGAATCTATGCAGACGGTTAAAGATTTTCAGTGGAAGAATCGTATTATTATTGTCGGAGTAACCGATAACGGCAATTACTACGTAAAAGCACTGTGGCAAAAGAATGACGGGATAACAGATCGGGATATCGTCTGGTTTGTAGCCGACTCCAACAGTATCCAAACCAATATGGATTCGGTCCATCAAGAGATGGCTAGCAGTGTTCGCTCTTATTTAAAAACGGAAGATAATGGCCTACAGGTTATTTTAATCGGCAAAGATGGCGGTATCAAAAAACGGTCTCCAGAACTGAATATCGAAGCCCTGTTCCAGCGAATCGATGCTATGCCCATGCGTATGCAAGAGATGCGGAAAAATGGACAATAAAAGCCTGCAACTATAAAGATGTATTAAAGATAGGAGTTGATTATGGGTCAATCGCTTAAATACCTGTCGATAATTCTTTTATTTTTTGGCTGTTCAACTAAAACGCTGCTTGTTCCAACCCTATCCTATACGTCAACCAATTTTAGTTTAGAAGAGTTGGATAGAAGATATAAAAAGGTCCCAATTCATCGCGGACAGGATATTGATGATTTTGTGAAGCAAGTCGCTTATGCAGATGCCGAACCGCTCGTAATGGTCAATAATGGTTATAATAACTTCCAGGTTTTTATTGATGAACAGGGACGTGTTGAATCCATATTTAAATTGCAGAAAAGCGATACCCTGTATGATCAAATGGCTGTTGATGCCATTAAAAGAACAGAGTTCAAACCTCTAAGGATGGATGGTAAACCGACTAAATATGCTGTATTTATGTCATTTTCATTCAACGATCATGATAAAATTTATCCGGTCATTAATGGCATGTGGTCTTATCTTAAAATGGCACAAAAGAAACGTTTAAACCTAAATACATCTGATCAAACACAAATTTTTCCATCTGAAGACGTAACGGTAAAACCTACCCTTTTAAAAGGAGCTTTTCCCCGTTACCCGGATTTAGCACGTAAAAGCGGTGTTGAAGGTGTTGTCGAGGTGAAAATAATTATCGATGAAACGGGAAATGTTATTAATAGCACGATTCACAAATCACTGCCAATGTTGGATGCTGCCGCCTTGGAGGCAGCGGATAAATGTAAGTTCAGTCCCGGTTTTGTTGATGGCCAGCCGGTTCGCGTTTGTATGACCATTCCGTTTCATTTTAAATTGAGCCGATAAAAAGAAAAAATCTGCATCATCTGCAATAACCCAAACATACGATTTGATGGCGCGTTTTTTAATTTTCATTTCCTGTCGATAGGCCTCACCCCGCGTATTAAATGGCTGGGTATGTACAATTATCCAGGGTATTCCGTATTGCGTGGATTTGACCTGTCGGGTATTATGTTCATTAAGTCTATTGTTTATGTTGTGGCAATGACCGCAATAAAAACGCCCATAGGGGATACTTTTGATGATGTAAACGAAGTAGGCCATATCAAAAGTCGGGGCGAAAGGATTTGAACCTTCGACCTCACCGTCCCGAACGGTGCGCGCTGACCGGACTGCGCTACGCCCCGAAAATAAAACTTTTAATTTACGGCTATGTTTTACTAATGTCAAATTCTACCAATAGACTGGATTTGGAAAATATTATTGAGATTTCAAGACTCATATCAAAAACGAAGAACAGGTCACTATTTAGTTATACAACTGGATCTTAGGAATAATCAGTATCATGATATTTGTTTCACTAAATGATTGTGGTGAAAGAAAAAAGTTTTTCATTGACAGATGCAAATATACACTATAAATTGCTACACCCAAGGCGGTAAAGTTAGGTGAGTTTCATTATATATGAAAATAATCATTAAAAAATTATTTGACGGCAGCCAGTACATTGCATATTGCGAAAATCTTACCAATTGTTATGCTCAAGCTAAACACGCCGAAGAATTACAAGGTCTTATTAAACGCGCCATCGTTTTATATAAAGATTACATGGAGCAAAGGGGACAGACTTTGGATGAGGAACCGGAACATCCCATAATTAAACAAAACATCAAATTCGATCGACTTTCATCTGAACAAATTGGTGCTATATTTAAACGCCATAATTATTACGTGGAATATGCGGATAACCAATCCATTTTAATGCAAAACTCAGATTATCCCTTCAATCATGTGCATCTTCCGAATGTAAATGAAATTTCGCCTATAATCGTTAAACAGATTTTTGGTAAAGAGAATGTTAGTTATGTTCGCACTACGCCCATGCGGTTGCGAACATCCTCTTCCGTGTAAGACCTTATTAAAACTATATTAGTTTGACTGTTTTAGTCTTAAATTTGGATTAAATTGAAACACCGTTAATTCCATCCTCCGACATTTTTACTTTAATGGATTCCGTTTTTTATTTATAAAAAGCATTTTTTTGGGCTCCTAATGGGTTCGACGATCCTGGTTTGCGAATTACGGAAGCAAACTGTAATATAGATAGTTTGAATAATAAAGGAGAGCAATTATGGATTTTGCAGTTATTACGGGGGCAGGCAGTGGAATAGGCCAAGCCCTTGCTGTTGAGTTGGCCCGAGAGAAAAATATTAAAATATTGGGTGTGGGACGTCGATTGCAAACGTTGCAGGAAACAAAAATTCAGTTTCCTGAAAGAATCCATATACTGAAAGCGGATGTGAGTACCGTAGAAGGTAGAAAAAAAATCGTTAATGCCCTGCCGGATGGTGTTTCTGTCAAATTTCTGATTCATAATGCCGGTACTTTGCAACCGGTAGTACCATTAGCAGAAATGAAACTGGAGGATTGGCAGCAACATATGTCGACCAATGTTGAAGGGCCTCTTTTTTTAACTAAGGCTCTGTTGCCCAAACTTGAAAACGGACGCATCCTTCACATTTCCTCGGGAGCGGCCCATAAACCGTATCCGGGTTGGGGTGCCTATTGCACATCCAAGACAGCACTGTTTATGATTTATCAGATATTGCGCCAGGAGTTAGCCGAAAAGAATATATCGGTAGGTAGTTTAAGACCAGGTGTTGTGGATACCCCGATGCAGGATGAGGTGCGAGCGTCCGATGAAAATGCATTTCCGGCATTGCCAAAATTTATTCAATATAAAAAAGAAGGAAAATTATTTTCACCCATAAGGGTTGCCCGTTTTATTATTCAATTGTTGTATGAACTGGATAAGGATACCTATTCCGGAAAAGAGTGGGATATTCGGGAGCATGAACAAGAATTGAACAATTATAAAAATTTGTAAAAGCCGTATCGGTCCTTTATCTTTGCCACTATTTTTATATGAATAAACAAGAAAGTGTAAATTTATGCAGTATTGGCTTTTAAAAACAGAACCCAATACCTATTCTTGGGATGATTTATTAAACGAAAAAAATCAGACAACCACCTGGGAAGGTGTCCGCAATTATCAGGCCCGTAATTTCATGCGCGATCAGATGAAACAAGGCGATCACGCAGTTATTTATCACAGTGTGGTTAAACCACAGGTCATTATGGGTATTGTGGAAATTATACGCGCAGCATATATCGATTATTTTGCCTTCGATCCAAAGCATTCGTATTATGATCCAAAAAGTAATCGGGACGATCCCAAGTGGGTTATGGTAGATGTAAAGGCCAAAGAAGCCTTTGAGCAGCCCATTAGCCGGGATATCTTAAAATCGATCCCTGAACTCCAAAATATGGTACTCTTTAAAAACAGTCGTCTATCGGTTCAACCTCTGCAGGCCAGTGAATGGCAAATTATATGCTCCCTAAGTCCAGTGAACGCCATATAAAAATAAAATACAAGGAATATTTGAGCGTTATGAGCGTTACACCTGTTTTAATTTAATGAGGATAAGAATGCAGCACGTTATGAAACCGAACAGACCGGTTGGTATTGTTGGTTATGGTGCTTATATACCGGCATTTCGCATTATGTCTAGAGATATTTCCAGATTATGGCGCAATGAGCAGGACTTAAACTATCTTCCCATCGAACAAAAGAGTGTTCCGGGTGCCGATGAAGATACAATTACCATGTCTATCGAGGCTGCAAATAACGCCTTAGCGCGGGCCCGGGTTAATCCAAACCTCATACGTGCCATATGGGTTGGATCAGAATCTCATCCATATGCTGTAAAGCCCAGCGGAACGGTTGTTGCCGAAGCTTTAGAGATTTCCCCGCATGCGGTTAGCGGCGATTTCGAATTTGCCTGTAAAGCAGGAACAGAAGCTATTCAAGCAGCTATCGGATTTGTGGGCAGCTCCATGGCCGATTATGCGTTGGCTGTAGGGATGGATACCGCACAGGGGCGTCCGGGTGATGCTCTTGAATATACCGCTGCAGCCGGTGGTGCTGCCTTCATAATTGGTCCGGCTGAACAAGCGGTGGCTACCATTGAAGGATCCTATAGTTATGTGTCGGATACACCTGATTTTTTCAGAAGAGCCTACCAAAAATTTCCGGAGCATGGAAACCGGTTCACTGGTGAGCCGGCTTATTTTCATCATCTAAGAAATTCAGTCGGCACGTTGATGGAAGAAATGGCATTAAAAGCCCATGATTTTGATTATGCCGTTTTTCATCAACCCAATACCAAGTTTCCGGTAAAACTGGCTAAAGAATTAGGATTTACCCGTGACCAGATTAAAGATGGTTTACTCGTACCTAAGATTGGTAACACTTATGCCGGAGCCGCTGTTTTAGGATTAACGGCCATTCTGGATATAGCCAAACCAGGTTCTCGCATATTGGCGGCCAGCTTTGGCTCAGGCGCAGGTAGCGATGCATTTTGCCTGAGCATTAATAATCAAATAGAGGAAGTCAGAACTCTGGCTCCCATGACCACTCATTATGTTCGCCGGTCTGTAGTTATTGACTATGGCACCTATGCCCGTTGGCGCACTAAAATCATCCAGACATAGATTTTAATCAAAACTACATGAACTGAATTATAAAGAAATATAAGATGAATAAAGTAGCTATTGTAGGTACTGGTCAAACCCCTGTACGTGAGCATTGGGAATTACCGATAAGGCATTTAGCCGTTGAGGCCTTGTTAAATGCACTGAATGATAATAATCATGCCGTAACTCCACAGTCTATTTATGTCGGCAACATGTTGAGTGGCGCGCTTAGTGAGCAGGAACATTTGGGGGCACTCATAGCCGATTATGCTGCTCTTGAGGGTACAGAAGCTGTAAAAGTGGAAGCTGCCTGTGCCTCCGGTGGTGCTGCCTTCCGGCAGGCGGTTTACGCCGTAGCCTCCGGAACAGTTGACAGTGCTGCTATTGTTGGTGTCGAAAAACTTACGGAAATGTCAGGCAAGAACAGCTCATCAGCATTAGCAACCGCAGCAGACGCAGATTACGAAACCAGTTTAGGGCTCAGTTTTGTTGCTATTAATGCTCTGATTATGCGTCGCTATATGTATGAATACGGCTATGAAAAAGAAGATTTTGCATATTTCCCTGCCATTGCCCATAACAATGCTCAACAAAACCCAAACGCAATGTTTCATTTCGCTTTTGATAAAGAACAATACAGAAAATCTAAAATGATAGCGGATCCCATCAATTTACTGGACTCCAGTCCTATTGCCGATGGTGCCGCAGCAGCTATTGTTGTTCCGCTGGAAAAAGCCAGAAAGATGACAAACAAATATGTCACCGTTGAAGCTTGTGAGGTAGGCACCGATACTCTGGCTCTGGATAATCGGAAAAACCCCATCTATTTGAAAGCCGTGGAGCGGAGCACTCTAAAAGCGATAAATACTGCAGGAATGAACCATAAGAATATTGATTTTTTTGAACTTCATGACGCCTTTAGCATCATCACATCCTTATCTTTAGAAGCCAGTGGATTTTGCCGGATAGGTGAGGCGATAAAAGAAGTTCAAACCGGTCGTTTTAATATAGATGGCCAATTGCCCATCACGACGCATGGTGGCTTAAAGGGCAGGGGACACCCGGTAGGGGCAACCGGTATGTACCAAATTGTTGAGGCGGTGCAACAACTGATGGAAACCGCGCCTTCTGCATTGCAGCTTGATGATGCATCTGTGGGAATGGCCCAGAATATCGGCGGCAGTGGAGCAACCGTTATCACAACCTTACTGAAAAGAACCGGATAGAGGTCGTTAGATGGACATACCGCGTTATTGGCGATTAAGAAATCAGCGTTACAAACTTGAAGGCAGTCGCTGCAAAGCCTGCGGAAAATTATTTTTCCCCCCCAGGCAAATCTGCACGAAGTGTAAAAAACGGGAAATGGAACCGTATCGCTTCAGTGGTAGAGGTACCATCTACTCTTACACTACCGTCTATCAGACCTCCGAACGTTTCGAAAAACAATTGCCCAGTATTTTTGCTATAGTGAAATTAGAAGAAGATGTTCTGGTCACCGCTCAACTGGCCGATATCCAGGAATGGGCTGTAAAAATCGGAATGGAGGTTAAAATGGTGGTCCGTAAGATTTATGAAGAAAAACAGACCGGTCCCATAATGTATGGTTATAAATTCCGGCCCTTAATCGATGTCGATTAAATCAAAAAACCTCTGGCGTTAATAAGATGATTCCTACTGCTGCCGAAATATTCAGGTTTGATATCATCTATATTTAGCGGTTTCTATAAAAACATGCGCTCAAATATTTCTCAATTAAGATCTATTCTGCATATTAAAATTTATGTAAGCTGCTTTGAATCGATAACCATATCACAATGGGTTTTTACTTTTGATTGTTTGGTTTTTATAAAAATACATGCTGATTAACATCGGTACCTACCGTAATTTTTTCTAAAAATAATTGACACGTCTTTTATTAATATGTAAAATTAAGTTAAACTAAAAAATCTATACCTTTTGATTGAGACATATTTAGATCTTATAACCTACTTCATATCAGAAATGTTCTTATAAATGGCGCTATTTAAGGAGGAATATCGCTTTGGCCAAAAGCACTAAGGATGATTTTATTCAAAGTAAAGCCCAAGTCAATTCTGAAAATCATAAACAAATAGAGAAGTGGTGGCAGGAAGAAACTGACCGTATCCTTGAACAGCGTAAAAATATCCGCCTGGGCGGTGGTAAAAAAAATATCGAACGCCAGCATAAAAAAAACCGGTTAACCGCAAGGGAGCGGATCAAGCATCTTCTAGATGAACAATCCACATTTTATGAATTAGGTCAGTTTGCAGCCTACGATATGTATTCGGAGTGGGGAGGGGCGCCGGCAGCCGGAACGGTGTGCGGCTTGGGATATATTGAAAATCGGTTATGTATGATTATAGCCAATGACGCGACCGTAAAAGCGGGTTCGTTTTTCCCTATGACTGCCAAAAAGGTAATCCGTGCTCAAACCATCGCTTATGAAAATCATATTCCCACAATATATCTCGTTGATTCAGCGGGTATATTTTTGCCCCTGCAGGAAGACGTTTTTCCGGATCAGGATGATTTCGGGCGCGTATTTTATCTTAATGCCCGTATGAGTGCCAAAGGCATCCCTCAAATTACAGCAATCATGGGTATGTGTGTGGCCGGTGGCGCCTATTTACCGGTTATGACGGACAAAATTTTGATGACCGAGGGCAGTGGTTTGTTTTTAGGTGGTCCGGCTCTGGTAAAAGCGGCCATTGGTCAGGTGA
>WJIP01000047.1 GCA_014730185.1 Caldithrix sp.
GTACGGTGCGCTATTTTAAAGATATCGAGCAGGAAGCCTTACGTCATTTGCCGCAAATAAAATAAGGATGGATACCTATGGCATATCGAACATTAAAGGGTGCTGAAATTGAACAACTCAAAAAACAAAACTGCAAGGCATCCGATTGGCATACCATTTTCGTAAAGGAAGCTTTTGTTCCGGATTATATTGAGGATGTCCGTTTCTTCGGTGAAATCCGTCTGGGGGTTTTTAATAAATCCGTACCCATTGATGCGGGTATACAGCGACCGGCCGGTATTTACAACTGCACCGTTCAGGACTGTGTTATCGATGATAATGTGTATGCCCTAAACGTCAACAATCTAGTTAATTATCACATTGACGCCGAAGCAATAATCCATGATGTCCATACCTTAAGTGTTAGCGAACCGAATACGTTTGGCAATGGTACAGAAATTGAAATTCTGAATGAAGGTGGAGGAAGAGAACTTAAGATATTCGACCGGCTTTCCGCTCAGATTGCCTATTTAAACGTGCTTTACCGGCATGACCGGAAATTTATCAATCAACTGGAGCGCATTATCGATAACTATATCAAAACGCAACGAAGCGATAAAGGCTGGATTGGATTTGGCAGCCGCATTTTTAACTGTGCCACCATCCAAAATGTGCGTATCGGCCCCAATGCCGTTCTTAGCGGGATTAAAAAACTGCATAACGGCACCATCGTTTCCAATAAGGAAGCTCCGGTGTATATGGGCGACGGTATCATTGCCGAAAATTTTATCGTACAATCCGGGTCAACCATCGACAATGGCGCCATTTTATCCAACTGCTTTGTCGGGCAAAGTGTAACCATCGGCAAACAATTTTCGGTGGAAAATTCGGCCTTTTTTGCCAACAGTGAAGGTTTTCATGGCGAAGCATGCAGTATTTTCGCCGGACCTTACACGGTTACACACCATAAATCCACCCTGTTAATCGCCGGTTTATTTTCCTTTTATAATGCCGGGAGTGGTACCAACCAGAGCAATCACATGTACAAACTGGGTCCTGTACATCAGGGTATTTTGGAAAGGGGTTGTAAAACCGGTTCATTTTCATATCTGCTGTGGCCCAGCCGGGTAGGTGCCTTTAGTGCGGTTATCGGCAAACATTACGCCAATTTCGACGGCTCCGATTTTCCGTTTTCTTATATTAACGAAGAGGATGGCAAATCCGTGCTGACGCCGGCCATGAATTTGTTTACCGTGGGCACCCGCAGAGACAGCGCCAAATGGCCGCTGCGCGATAAACGTACCGATACCGATAAGCTGGATATCATTAATTTTGACCTCTTTAGTCCGTATACCATTGCAAAAGCTTTGAAAGGCAAATCCCTGCTGCTGGAAAAGCTGCAATCCACGCCGCGGGAAAAGGAATATGTACAAATCAAGGGGTTATTCATCAAACGTCTGTTGCTGAAACGCTGTGCGAAATATTATGACCTGGCCATCAGTATATTTTTAGGACAACAACTGGCCGGAAAAATAAAATCACTGCCCCCGTTACAAACACTGGATGAACTTAAGGCTCAGCTTTTATCCGACAGTGCCCACATCGACGACCAATGGGTTGATGTTGCCGGTATGCTGACCCCCAAATCTATGGTCAATGATCTGATGAGCGCGGTCAAAAGGGCTCAAATAAAAACGATAACTGCGGCTATTGAATTTCTGCAGCAGGCGAATGCCCGATATGCCACCCATGTCTGGGCGTTTACCATTAAACTTTGCAGCGATCTGTTCGAAAAGCGTCTGGACGAATTCCAGATTGATGATTTCTTAAAAATCATCAGCGATTGGAGTCAAAATCAGCAAAAGCTGAACAGCATGATACTGGCCGATGCTCAAAAGGAATTTAACGCCACCAGCCGCATCGGATTTGGTATTGATGGCACGCCGGAAGAGGTTGACCTGGATTTTGAACAAGTCCGCGGATCGTATGCCGATAACAACTTCGTAAAAGATCTGCAGGCCGAATCCCAAAGTGTGCAAAAGCAAGCGGATGAAACGATCCGAATTCTGGAATCATTAAAAGTAAAATAAAAAATTGAAGATCGGTTGGTATAGGCATTTTGTTTTTCTGCTACCAGGCCGGCTCAATTGAAATCTATAGAATGATGATTATTCTTCAACGCATTCCGGCTGGTTCAAGGCAACACGTAATGCATAACTTTTTACAACAAATCATTGTAAGCTGTCTGTCTCTGTTGAACCATAGAGTAATAACCGCCCACAACATTGGAAAAAGCTATGATGCCTTTAACATCACTATCTATCAGTGTTGCGTCCATCATATTCACATTGTTAAAAATAAAGGGCATCACATAGTCATCAAAATACTGATAAAAGTATTCGTCGATAAATTCAACACCGGAAATGGTAACATGATAATCTACAATTTGTTCTCGTAGATCATAGGCTGTAATTATGTTTAAGTTTCCACTGTCGGTAATATTTTCATAAGTGCCCTTTTTAACGTTCAATTTCGATAATTTCAATAATCGTTTAATCACAACATCGGCTGAATCATTGGTTATGGTCCCGGCCTTAATTTGGGCCAACTTGGATTGGGTTTGCACCATCCATAAACTGTCCGATACAACTGCTTGTTTTAACGTTTCTATATTAGCCCTCACATCCTGGAGAAAACCGTTTAAATATTTTTTCTCCTGTAGTTTATCCTTTTTATCCAGTTGCCAGTTATTGAGCAGAAAACCGGCGGTAACTCCCAGAAAGACTACGATCAGTTCAAAAAACAGTGCTTTCCAGTCCGGTGCCTTTCGCTTATGATTTTGACGTTTTGTTTTTGCCATTATTTAATCCGTTTTAGGGTTTGTTACACTTAAAAATTTCTATCATAAAAATATCAAAATGATTCGCACATGGCATGCTTTTGACCTGTTTTCAGAAAAATCAGTAAGTAATCCAGCATTTTAAAAAATGTGGCCATAATGAACTTAAAAAGACTTTCTTAAATCAAAATAATTAACATAAAGCTGCCCGTTTAAAATTTCAAGGGAATTACCTGCTGATTTATTTGGTTTATAAAAATATGAGTTTCATTTTAAACGTATTGCTTAACATCTACGTGAGATCAATGTAGAGTCCACTTAAAAATCAACTCACTTAAACCGATCATATAAAAAGGGGGAAGTAACTATGAAGTCAGTCTCTTATCTTTTAATGGCTGCAATGGTAGTCTTTCTATCCGCGCAGCTTGTTCAGGGTCAAACCTCAATGAGCAAGGAAGCGCTAATCGAGAAAGGTGAATATCTTATCATGATTGCCGGGTGTCACGATTGTCATACACCCAAAAAAATGACACCTGAGGGTCCGGTGCCCAATATGCAGTTGAAATTATCGGGCCATCCTCAGGATGCCGATTTACCTGATTTCGATCCATCCGATGTGGGTCCGGGCAAATGGGTGTTATTAAATGAGAGCCTAACGGCTTTTGTCGGCCCTTGGGGCATGACGTTTTCCCCCAATCTGACGCCGGATAAACAAACCGGCATCGGCCTGTGGACTGAACAAAATTTTATTAAAGCTATGCGCACCGGCAAACACATGGGAACCGGTCGGCCCATTTTGCCACCGATGCCCTGGACTAATTTAAAAAACGCCAAAACAGAAGACCTGAAAGCCATGTTTGCCTATCTCAAATCCATCAAACCCATCAAAAATCTTGTTCCCGGTCCTGTTCCTGCTGAAAAATTAGCTGAAATCAACCAATAATGGATAGGGCTTTAAAATTCGTTCTATTAAATACCAGATTGTTAGTATCTTTCTAGGGTCGGTACGGCTGAGGATAGGAGGGCTTTATTTTGGATAGACACTGTTTAGATTTGGCAGCGCTTACTGGTTGGTAAAATCCGTCTTAGCATTAACTGTGCAAACTTTGCAAAACGGAAAAGAAATGAAAGATACTGCCCAGCAGTACAAAAACATGCCAGATGGCATGATTGAAGGGTAACCGGCGCCAGGCGTAAAAGATGACACCAATGGTATAGAAGAGTCCACCCGTTAACAAAAAGATAAAGCTTTGCAGAGGCAGATGTATAAAAATTTCTCTGAGGGCAAACACGACCAACCATCCCATGCCTACATAGAGTACCACCGATAATTTACGAAAACGTCTCAGATATATAGACCTTAGCACAACACCAAAAATGGCCAGTGTCCAGATAACGGCAAAGATGGTCCAACCCAAACTGCCGCGCAGGGTGGTAAGTGTAAACGGTGTGTAAGTTCCGGCAATCAATATAAAAATGGCCGCGTGATCCAACCGGGCAAATAGGTTTTTTAGCCGGGGACTGCGGAAACTGTGATAAAGGGTGGAAAACAAATAGAGTATGATCAGGGTACTGCCGAAAACGGCAAAGCCGATCACATGCCATACCGTGCCCCTGCTAACAGCCATTACAATAAGCACCGCCAGGCCGGCAATACTCAATAATACGCCCATACCGTGAGAGATACTGTTAAATATTTCTTCCCGAATCGAATAATCTTTATTTAGATCATTTTGGTCTTGCATGGATTCATCCTGTGGAATGGGGTCGTGCATCAATATTAAACATTTCAGCGATCACTTTCGGATTCAGAGGATTGCCGGTCGTTTTCCAATTGCATTTTGACTTCCTCCGGCAACATTACGGAGGGGTATTTTTGCATATCATGAGCCATTAATTTCTCTTGTAAGGCTTCAACGGATGGAATAATTTCATGCACACCAATCCAC
>WJIP01000048.1 GCA_014730185.1 Caldithrix sp.
CTTTAGGAATCCCCAGCCAATTGCTATCCAACTTCATATTTTCATTTTCATCATGAATCAAACTCACCGCATACGAACCGTAGTCAATATCGTTAAACCGAATGGTTACCGAATCGTTTTGGGCAGTAACCGTAACCTTCTGCAGCGCTTTATCATATTCCTGGGGGAACCCCTTATCCGTATTAAACAATAAAGCACGAACCGACCCCTGCCCGGTTCGCAATTTTTGAACGGTTATACTAATGTCACCCTTCTGGTTTTCATTCTGCCCCGCAGCAATACTATAGAGTCCAAATAACATAAGTATAACATACCGGCTAGTTATCGTCATATCAACCTCTATATTTCGCCTATTTCGCTCATGATATTATTTTTTACTCGTTACAGAGCATTGATTTAAAATTAAACACATCCATAGAACAAAATTTAATTAAATATATTCCCGTTATGAACGATTTAAACTTTGCTTGTTTTATCGGATCCTTTACTTTAAAACGTTCAATGTGTGTGGGTATTGATTGTGAACACGTTTAAGAACCGATAATATGCAAAAGCCTGCAATTTTCCGATGTGCTGTATACGACAAACCGCTTTATCAGAATATTGCTCCAAGAAACTATTTAAATAAAATGAACTATGTTTACTGCAAACAGATGTAAGGGGCTGATGTAAAACAGTATTTTATGAAAATAAATGCCCGGGCAAAACACACAACCATCTTGAACGGTGAGGAAATGGTCTTAACGCATTAGAATCATTTTTTGTCTTTGACCGGACTGACTCGTGCGCAATTCATAGAAATAGATACCGCTCGAAACCGGTCTTCCCCTGTCATCGGCTCCATCCCATTTTTGAGTGTATTCACCGGCAGCCTGTTTTCGGTTTACTAATGTGCGGATCTTTTGACCATTAAGGTTATATATGGATAATTGCACGAAATCGGATTCACTAACAATGTATCGAATCGATGTTACGGGATTAAACGGATTTGGAAAATTTTGAAATAAATGAGACTGGCCGGGTGGCCGCGTTTCTTCCGATTCGTGGAGCGCATTCGGAGAAAAGGTTATTTCACAAACGACGGGTAAATGATCGCTGGCCTGATGAAGGGCGTTAGCCACCTCCCGGCTTACGGCGCTATTGGTTCCGGAGTTGATGGCCAGGTTAAAATGATTACCATCGTTTCCGTACGCTGTATACGACCCGTTCTGCACATTATCCAATAAACTCTCGGATACCAGAATTAAATCAAAACGGTCATCCATTCCCCCGGTGGAGCCATCACCAAAATATGTCGTACGTGTACTCTGGGTATGAATATCGGCATCATTGGCATTATTGTGCCAATAACCGGCACGATCAATGGGATCAAACAGACGTCCGTCGTTATCATCCTGCGATTCGATCAGTTCCTGATAGGCATTTTCATAAGCATTGTAAACATTGAAATCACCGGCCACGATAAACGGAGTTCCACTGGGATGCTCGTTCAAATGATCGCGCAATTTGGATGCTTCCCGAAAACGCATTAAGGCATCATCATCATCGCTACCAGCCTTGAGATGAAGGGAATAAATCCAAAATACCTGATCAGTAGCAGGAATTTCAAACTTATATTCGGCGATATCGCGCAGATTTGTTTCGATATAATTAGCGGATACAAATTTTAAAACAAAGGGATTATAGTAGACATGGCTATCCATATCGAAACCATCATGATAATCGATGGTGTGGTATTCATTGTTTAAGGCGTCGGTCTTAAACGTTTCGGCAGCTGAGGGCGTTAGCATTTCCTGTACGACCAACAAATCCGGATCGATATCCTCAACAACAGTATTGAAATAAGTATTACGGTCCTGTCCGTCATAAAAGAGCAAATTATAGGTCATTATCCGCAGCGTAGTTTGGGCCAAGAGTGACGTAACAACAACAAAAGTAAGGACAATACTATGTATTAAATAATTCCGTCTTTCTTCGCGCATTTCAGTTTTCCTGTTTTTTAAAACGTTTACATTCGGTCTGTAACCGAGTGGTCAAGGCCGAATATCTTTAAGCCTTCGACCGGCTTAGATTGGTAGGGTTAGCAGGTTCCGTTAAATTTTATCGTTGTTCATCATCGGGCAATTCTTCTTCAGAAACCGTATATTGATAACGATCGATACGATTTAATCGTGTATTGGCAATATACACCACCTCCTCGCTGGAAATTGCTATACTACGGGCCCCGGGAAATCTTGCCTGTGATAAACCTATATTCCCCAGATCGGCTTTTGTTCCTGCCATAAGTCCTTTGTTATGATATTTAGTTACTTTGCCGCTATCGGCTGTATCCAGTACAAAAATGGCATCGTTTTCGCCCAATGCAATATCAAATGGTCCTTTAAAACGATTCAAATCCATGATAGGATCTTCGTACAATGTATATCCGGGCGAAAAACTACTGCCGGAGTGTTCTAATTTCTGCACCAGAAAATTGCCGCCCAATTGCGTAAAGTAGATGTTACCGTTCGCATCGGTAGTCATACCTTTGGGGTTATCGACAGTTCCGGCACCGGTTCCTTCCGTGGCCACATCCCGTTTCCATTTTGCCGTGAATATGGGATGGGTGCGTCCGTTAGTCAGTTCGGCCAGTGCGCTTTGCTGCAGCTCCAGTTCTAAAATACGATTGTACTTTTTATACGTAACATAAATCGAATTATCATCTGCGCTGCCATAGGCGATACTGTTAAACGAAGCATCCGTCAATGAATCATCTTCAAAAAGCGTATATACCTTCAATAGTGAATCGATTACCGTTGGATCATCGGTTCGGGTTCCATCATCCTCCTCACCTAGTAATACGGATTCAATATCCACGGTATTCAGATACTGGTTCCAGGCGAATACTTTATTCGTCCCATTCACAATTAACAGATTGAGTGTTTCATTGATAGCCAAACCAGAGGGACGTTCGATAGGCTCAATGCTATTCAGATTGTTTTGCTGAGCAACGAAACCTGACATAAACAAGGTAACAATACGGTTATTGGCGCTGTCAGCCACAAAAATATAATCATCCGGCCCTATTTTGATATCCACCGGAGTAAAGGGATTTTCAGATGTATAACCCAGCGTAGCCGCATCCCAATCCGGATTAATGTGGATGTACGATGTATCGTTCGCTCCGAATGATTCCGGGTTAGCTTCAACGGAAGGCAGAGGCATTTTATTACCACAGGCAATAATTAAATAAGCCCAAAAAAGTGTTATGGTCAGTGTAATAATACGTTTATAAAACTTCAATTCAACTCCTTAAAAATGAAATGCAAATGAAAACTGATTGGTGTTACCTAAAGTTTTAAATTCTTTGAATGCGTAATCGATTTTTAACCGTTTAGCGGCAAAGGGCACATTAAAACCGGCTCCAAAGGTGAATGTTTCTTCCGCAAAATTCACCCGGTATCCGCCTCTTAAGAATAACATATCCAAATAATTGAACTCGGCTCCCAACACGGCGTTTTCGGCATTATCCACCGGGTGATTGATCTGCATGGAAGTGGTAAGAGCGTATTGTTGCGTATCAATTATTTCCATAGCTGTCCCTACCCGGAAAGTTGTTGGCGGCGAAAAAGCCTCATAACGGCTTTCGGTCGTATTCCCTTCACGGGTTTCTTTGAGATAGCTTCCTTCCGGCCGCAGGTCGTTACCAAAATTCACCAGACTGACCGCAAACCGTAGAGATTTATAACCGGTCCAGTAGAAAG
>WJIP01000049.1 GCA_014730185.1 Caldithrix sp.
AGGCTCTGGCGAAAGAAAGAAAATTAAAAGTACAACAAGCAAAGAACGAACGTCATTTAGAGAATTTGAAATTGGCAAGTTAACTTAAAAATCATAGTGCTAAAACCAGTCCAAAATTCCAAAAGGCTATGAAGCAGAACACACATTATTCTTGAATCCTTATTTTCTATGTTCTCAAAAAAGCAAACGGTCACGGGTAACAGTAATAGACCTTCATATGGTGTTTGATACTCAATGAATAAAATGATTTAAACGGGTTTTTGAGACGATGATACTTCGTCAAAAGTCTAATTTCTGCTGGGGTATTCACTAAAAATTTGATATGGGCTGTTTGTGTTTATTTATCGTTCATAGCGATTAATGGAAAAATTGAGGGTTAATCCCATCATCAGCATAGTTACCAGTAAAAAAGAACCACCGTAACTTATAAACGGTAACGGTAGGCCTGTAACGGGTACCAGCCCAACAGTCATGCCGACGTTCACAAAAATGTGAAACATGAGGATAGTACCAAAACCGATGATAGAAATACTGGCAAAAGCGGAACGGACCAATGTAGCCAGATTCACCATATAAATCAGCAATATCAGAAACACGGCCAGGACGGCTAAAATACCAAAAAATCCCCATTCTTCTCCGATCACCGAAAAAATGAAATCTGTATGTTGTGCGGGTAAAAATTTTAGTTGACTCTGAGTTCCATCTAAAAAACCTTTTCCCCACAACCCTCCGGATCCGATGGCAACCTTACTCTGAATGATTTGATATCCGGCACCATAGGGATCGGCTTCCGGTGACAAAAAGGTGAGAATACGCTGCTGCTGGTAAGGCTTCAGCTGACTCCATAAAAAAGGCGTAATAAATCCCACAAATCCGTGAAGTATAAGCACACCAAGGGAAGTCCAAAATGTACGGCGGGCAAAAAACAGTATTAATAATAACAATGCTATCCACATAAACAGAGCCAGTTTATGAAATGAGGCTACTGCGGTTATCGCCGGAGCCATTAAAATTAATATATAGAACCAATTTAAGCCGGCCCAAAACAATATGGGCACAATGATAGCGATAAAGACCAGAGCCGTACCCAGATCCGGTTGCTGGATAATTAAAATTAAAGGTACAGAGATGATAGTAATTACAATCAGCAAATGTTTAGCATTATCCATTCTTACCCGTGGCAGGGATACATATCTGGCAACTGCAAGTATAGTTGCAATTTTGGCCAATTCGGAAGGTTGTATGTTAATGCCGGCAAAACTCAGCCACCGCTCCGCGCCGTAACCACTATTGCCCATAACCGATACCATAACCAAAAGCAGCAAACTAAGGGCATAAGCAAGCCAGGCAAACCGTTTAATAAAGGCCTGCGGAATAAAGGCCACACCTAACATGATAATCATTCCGGCAATGGCAAATAGTATTTGTTTGCCGAAATAAACATTTGTAGCAATACCGGCGGTGTGGGTAGCGCTGTACACGGCAATGGTTCCCGTAATAATTAACAAAGAAACCAAAACAACGAACACCCAATCCACATTTAAAAGTATATTTTTAACAGATAAACGCATAATTATTGATTAATTGGTAATGATTGAACCGTATCCACTCTGAATATAGGCTGGAAGTCTTCTTCTTCCGAATCCGAAGTATCGGGCTGGGCATAAACCCGTGGAATGATTCTATCGTAAAAGTATTTTTCCAGAAATTTACGTGCCAGGGGTGCTGCCACCGCCCCGCCGCCCCCGGCGTTTTCCACGATCACCGCAACAGCGACTTCCGGAAACTCATAAGGGGCGAAAGCCATGAACCATGCGTGTGTATCACCATGCGGATTTTGTGCAGTACCGGTTTTACCTGCCATATCAATACCCTGAACTTTACCTAGCCACCCCGTTCCTCCGTTAACAACCCGGTGCATGCCCTCGTGCACGGTATGGTAAACCTTGTCTGAAATTCCATCTATATAATGGGTTTCAACAGGAAAATCGGCGGTTTCATTTGTTTCATAATTGTATATTTGAGTGACCAGATGTGGTTTATGATAAACACCCTTATTGGCAAGAATCATAGCAAATTGGGCCAGTTGCAGAGGAGTGGTTAAAAGCTCTCCCTGTCCAATCGCCAGATTGGCGAGGTTACCTCTCGTCCAGCCATTTTCACCGTATACCCGGTTAAAATACCGGCGTGTGGGTACCAAGCCATTATCCTCATTGGGTAAGTCAATTCCGGTTATTTTTCCGAAACCCAACAACTGGCTGTAATGCGCCCAGACATCCAGTCCGATTTTTAAGCCCAATTGATAGAAATAGACGTTACAGGAGCCTTTGATTGCTTCCAGCAAATTAACGGTTCCATGTCCTTCGCTCTTCCAACAATGCACTATTTTTCGTCCGATTCGAAAATATCCCGGACAATGGGCTGTCCACTCCTGTGTGATGATATCTTCTTCTAAAGCGGCGATCGCTGCTACTATCTTATAGGTTGAGCCTGGAGGGTACGTGCTTTGAATCGCTCTGCTGAACAGGGGATGGTCTTCATCGTTTAATAAGGTTTTCCAAATTTGCGGATCAATTTTGCCGGTAAGTAACCGCGGATCAAAATCGGGTCGACTTACCAATGATAATATTCCGCCGTCCCGTACATCAATCGCCACCAGCGCGCCCCGGTTTTCAACGAATAAGGATTCGGCAAATTGTTGTTGCTCATAGTCCAGTTTCAGAAAAAGATCACTGCCGTGAACGGGATCCACATTGAGTGTGGTATCATAATTACCGATAACCCGACCAGCGGCATCAACGCGTTTGTATTCTACCCCTTTGGAACCCCTGATTTCCATATCGTATTCTTTTTCAAGGCCTGTTTTACCGACCATATCACCCAATGTATATACGGGATTCAAAAGTTTCTCCCGGTCGGTTACTTCTCCGACCATACCGAATATATGAGGCGAGTTTACCCCTTCGGGATAATGTCGTTTGGATTCTTTCAATATCACCAAACCCGGAAAGGATAAACGATTTTCTTCCAGATAAATAAGATCCTGTTGATTAATATCCCGGCTAATAACGATTGGTTGATATCCGTACTCTTTTTGCAAACGTTTTTTTACCTTTTTCAGGTCAGCTTGCAGGATAGAACAAATTCGTTTCAGTGAGGAATCGCTAATTACTTTAGGGATAGCTGCGGCGGTAAATACAGGTCGATTGTCCACTAAAATCCGTTGATTGCGGTCTTTTATTAAGCCCCGAACGGGATAAACCTGAACTTTGCGAACACTGTTCTCGATGGATTGTTCCACATACACATCCCGCTCGTGAACCTGTATACGGAAAAATCCGTAAACCAACAGAGTAAAAGCCATTAACAGGATTATGGTATAAATATAAAAACGATTTTGCAATGCCGAGCGTTCTAATATTTCCATAATTTATTCACTAAAATATGAGCGGGTAAAAAGGTTGATAAAAAAGAGAATAATAGTCGTATAAATAGTGTTGGGAAAAACCCGACTGTAAATTAAATAACCAAACGATAACTCACTGATATATTGAAAAAACAGATAAACGATAATTTCATGAACCAATATCAGAATAACGAACCACAAATAATACATAGTTCCCTCTAATCCAATGCTTCGCATTTTACCGGCTGCGTAACCCGCAATTACTTTTGGTAAAGCCGTTATACCCACCGGCAGCGGACTGAGAGCATCCTGAATAAATCCTAAAATTAAACCGGCGCTGCTGCCGCCGATACTCCCAAAGCGCATACCCATTAACAAAACGATTACTAAAACAAAATCCGGTTGCCACACGGATATCATAATAAATGGGGTAAGCACGCTTTGCAGAATAACACTAACAATACCAAAGATCAGCAAAATGTAGATGTAATATTTGATTTCCTGGTTCATTTAGGGTTCATGTCCTTGAGGATTGCCACTTCTTCCAGACGATTGAAGTTTACGGCCGGTTTAACTTTAATGGTTTGAAATAGCTGTTGATTATTTATTTTGACAGATGTAACGGTGCCGACTTTTAGTTTAGGGGGAAAAATACGGCTTAACCCGGAAGTAAAGACAACATCTCCCGGTTTAATTTCTATGGTGTTGGGTATATTTTGCAGAAGAAGACCTTCACCCCCATCCCAGGATATGATTCCCAACTCCCGGTTACGTTGCACTCGTACACTCACGCGGCTGTTGGGATCGAATAAATTTTGACAAATGGCATAATCCCCAGAGACTTTAACGATCTTTCCCACCAAGCCATCGGTAGAAATAACGGCTGTATTTTTCTGTATCTGATCTAAATCCTCTGTGGACAGCAAAAATCCGGTGACAAAATCCTGTGGACTGAAACCGATTATTTTTGCGGGTATAAAATCGAAGGCAGTTTCGTATTTAAACTGTAGCAGGCGTCGCAGGCGAATATTCTCCAACAAAGCGTCCTGTAGCCGGAAATTTTGATAGGCCAGTCGGGTATTTTCCTGGCGTAACCGTAAATTTTCTTCATATAATCCAAAATAAGCAGTGGTATGGTGCAGGGTGTTCTCTAAAACACCTACACTAAAAAGCACTGTACTCCTTAACCCCTCGATGATGCGACTTTCGCTGGTAGTCATGGCAATGAAAGAAAGGATGATGTATAAGGCAAGTATGAGGGATTCTCGATACCTAACGACGATTCTTCGAAATAGGGTCACGATTACCTAAGAATCCATAATTTTAAAATGATACATCCCTGAATTAACGGTATTAAATTTCATTACATGGTCCGGCGATGCCGTAGCAAGACTTTTTCGTAACGTTCTGCATTATCCAGAATTTTTTCCACCCCACGGGCAACACAGGTTAGAGGATCATCTGCGATATGGATGGCCATGGATGTTTCTTCCCGTAGACGGACATCCAAATTTTTAAGCAGAGCGCCACCTCCGGTTAAAATGATACCCCGGTCCAGTACATCCGAAGCCAGTTCCGGCGGAGTACGCTCCAGAGAGATTTTCAGTGCTTCGACAATGGTGCTGATGCTGTCCTCTAAAGCTTCACGGATTTCAACGGAACTGATTTCGATGGTTTTCGGGATACCGTCAATCAGATCACGTCCTTTAACCTGTTTTTTAAGTTCTTCTTCGAATGCGGCTGCCGAACCGATTTCGTATTTTATTTGTTCGGCTGTTTTCTCGCCTATTAGCAGATTAAAGTTTTTCTTGAAATATTGAATAATGGCATTGTTCATCTCATCTCCTCCAATGCGGATGGAGGTATGATGAACGATTCCATTAAGTGAAATAACCGCTATTTCGGATGTGCCGCCTCCTATATCAACAACCATATTACCCACCGGTTCGTGTATATCAAGCCCTACGCCTATAGCAGCCGCCATGGCCTCGGCCACAAGATGAACTTCTTTGGCGCCGGCACGTTCGGCAGAATCCCGCACAGCCCGTTTTTCCACTTCCGTTATTCCGGAAGGTACACATACCACGATTTTGCCAACCATCATTCTATTGACGTTGGCCTTCTTTATAAATTCCCGAATCATAATTTCAGTGGCTTCAAAATCGGCAATTACGCCATCTTTGAGCGGACGTATAGTTGCTATTTCCTGGTGTGTGCGACCAACCATTTCCCGAGCTTCGTTACCAACAGCCACAACCCGGTCCGTATTCTCTTCCAGGGCTATAATGGATGGTTCATTAACAACGATACCCCTCCCGCGAACGGTTATTAAGGTGTTTGCCGTACCTAAATCGATGCCTAAATCCGAAGAAAAAAAGTTTAAAAATGATAAAGCCATGGGTTTCTCCTGCCTAGTGCTGAAATCCAGCGTTCACGCCATCAACCGTAAATTGGTGTAATTAAAGGAAATGAAGTTAACAAAATAACAGAAATGAGTCAATTCGATATGCACGAAATACATGACATAGTTTTGAAAGAAATTTTGTTCGAAAAAAATATAATTTTAAAGATTCCGGAGGGTATTAATGGTACCCTCCGGTTTATACATGCAATATTCAACCTGCCCGTGAGAGTTACAGGAAAATTGACTTACACTTATACGGTTCGTGATTTTAAATCGGCCCAAACTATTTAAATTGCCTTATCCCGATATTACTTCATGCAGGTAAATCATTTGTGAAATTTTATACCCAATATTTTACAGGACGAAAGGATTGTGCAGCTCGATGGTTTGTGTCCCGGTATTCCAATAACTGTAAACGCCAATAGGCATACTCACTTTACGGGATCCGTGTCCGTAAGGGAAATTATAAACGACAGGATAGGATACGCCGTCGAAGTAATCATGTAATACTTCTTCTATGGTAAAAGACGCACGCTGTTCGTTATCATCTTCGCATTCGATAAATTCACCGAGTATTAATCCATTGAGATTATCAAAGAGACCTGCCTGTCGCATTTGGGCCAAATAACGGTCTACTTTGTATGGGGATTCATCAATGTCTTCAAGGAACATTATACTGCCTGTATAATCAGGACTGAACGGGGTTCCCAGTTGGTGTGCGACCATGGAGAGGCAACCTCCCAAAATTTTACCCTCTGCTTTTCCCGGATGCCATACTACCGATTCCGCATCTTTGTAATCTATTGTGTAGGTTTTTTGTGTATTATTGATAAAGTTAAAAAAATGGTGTTCGGTAAAATCCAGAATACCGGCACCCATTTCCACGGCTACCATTGGACCGGAAATTGATGGTATGCCGCTTTTGTGGAAAATAGCCAGTTGCAAGGTTGTTATGTCCGAATAACCGATTAATGCTTTGGGATCGCGGCTGATCAGAGTGTAGTCCACCCGGTCCAATAACCTCAGGGTGCCCCATCCGCCCCGGGCGCAAATAATTGCATCGATTTCATCATCGGCATACATATCATGAAGATCATGAATGCGCATTTCATCTGTTCCGGCAAAATAACCCCAGCGTTCACGTACGGATTGTCCTTCTTTAATGGTATATCCTAGAGATTTCAGATAAGTAATGCCTTTGTCCAATTTGGTCTCATTAGCCGGAAAAGCAGGTGCTATCAAGCCAAGGGTTCCATTTTTTTTGATCTTTCTTAACATTCAAGAGCCTCATAAGTTTTTAGTCGATTAGTTTTTTCCCGCGTTTATCAGGTTTTTTGTTGTGCTAAACGCATGTGCCTAACATAATTTTCATTTGTAAAAAAGTCAGCAGTTCAAGGATGCCGCTTTGTTCCATTCGTAAATATCAGCCCATGAATCATTAATATTCAGTTAGGACAAACCTGCTCTGAGGGCTTTAAAGCTTTTACTGATAAAAATTAATTATCCATCTCACCAGATTGATCAAAATCAACAAGGCTCCTTCCCACCGGGAAATTTTCCACCCCGTTCGCATCATCATGACAACCAGGATAACCATTGCCGAGAGAACCAGAATATCATTATAAGCGCCTTCTGTAACTTGCATAGGCCTTAATATTCCGGCCAATCCCAGCACGCCCATCAGGTTGAAGAGATCGCTACCGATTAAATTTCCGGCCGATATACCATGTTTACCTTTGATTACAGCCACCAGTGACGTGGCCAATTCGGGTGTGGACGTACCCGCAGCAACTATAGTAACGGCAATAACCCAATCCGAAATGCCCATCAACCGTGCCAGACTGGAAGCGGAATCCACCAGAAAATGTCCGCCCGCCAATATGAGAATCAATCCCGCGAACAACATGGGAATATCAGTCCATCGAAACGCGCCTGTGGGCACTTCTTCCTCGATGGGTTCTTTTTTTATAAACAAAAAAGTCAGATAAAAAATAAGGGAAGCCATTAAAATGCTGCCTTCCCACCACATGAGCCGATGATCGTAAAGGAAAATAAGCAAAAAAATGGTTACCCCGATCAATATAAATCCATCCCGGAATACAAGTCGTTTTGATGTGACTATGGAACGAAGAAAAGCCACACCTCCCATAATAAACCCAAGATTAAAGATATTGGATCCCACCACATTACCCACGGAAATATCGGCCTGATCTCGGAAAGCAGCCGTAAGGGTTACGGCAAACTCCGGTGCGGAAGTACCGAAAGCAACTACGGTTAATCCGATGACCAGCTCGGAAACCCCTATTCTATGGGCGATGCGCGATGCAGATTCCACAACCCAAACCGCCCCCCACCATAGTGCAAAGACACTGCTTATCAGAATAACAGAATTAATAATGATGGTCATCCGTGTATCATCCCTGTGCACATATCATCAAAAATATCTCTTTTAATCAAAATCAGTAAAGTAATGAAAATAAATATATTCAACAACATTATGTATACAAAAAAACCAATCAATTTTAAATCCGATTTGCAATTATTTTCCGGGATGGATAGTATGACGCCAGGCATAACCTATTTCCGGACGATGGATAGAACCCATGCAAACCGTAATCAAAAAAGGTATTAATGATGCAACTACACTATGAAGAGATGGGCAAAGGCGAAAACGTTGTTATTCTTCATGGCCTTTTCGGCATGTCCGATAACTGGATGACCATTGGTGAACGAATTTCACAAAGGCATCGTGTTTTTCTTATAGATCAACGTAATCACGGACAATCGCCGCACTCAAAGACATTTAATTATGATGTTCTGGCCGATGATCTGCAGGAGTTTTTAGATACACATGGTCTGGAGCATACCAAAATAATCGGCCATTCGATGGGTGGCAAAGTGGGAATGAACTTTGCCCTGCAAAATCCTGAACGGGTCGACAAACTGGTGGTTGTTGATATTGCTCCCCGAGCTTACGATCATCCCTATTTTGAAAAGTTTATTAAGGCAATGATGGGCATCGATATCGCAGCCATACAAAATCGTAAAGATGCCCATATGGCATTGAAGGAAGCAATTCCCCAGAAAGCCATCCGCAATTTTTTACTGAAAAATTTAGCCCGGAAGGCAGATAATCAATTTGAATGGAAAATCAATCTCAGTGCTGTCCGGGATAACTTGAACCACATTTTTGATGCCGTCGATAGTGAAGCCACCTTTGACAAACCAGCTCTTTTTGTGCGAGGCGAAAAGTCAAATTATGTGAATAATGAAGATTATCCGCATATTCGCAAATTATTCACCCAGGCGAAGATGGTAACCATACCCAAAGCCACTCATTGGATCCATGCTGAGCAACCGGAGGCATTCTGCGATCATTTGCGAATGTTTTTGTAACTTGCAAAATTATCATTCTGCTGTATTAACAGATAACTTAATGTTATTGAACAAAATGCAACCGGATCATCAACCAGGGGTAATTCTGCAAAGGGAAAATTAATTCCAGCATCAGAAAGCAGTTTCCATAAAGGGGGCTAAACCCACACCTTACAGTGAACTCCAAAAGTGTGAAAAAACCTTGGTGTATCTATATTATTTTAATGGATCACCACGTTAGGGTTTTTAATTGTATCAAATTTTTGTAAATTTACCCGTACAAAGATTGGTATTCAATAAACACGGAAAGGTGAACAGGCCAACTTGCATGAATTTTGAAGAATTGCATAGAAAAACACGCAGTTACCGTCGTTTTAAAGAAGAAGAACCTATACCTACTGAAACCCTCAAATATCTGGTCAATTTAGCCAGAATAGGTCCGTCAGCGGCAAATCTGCAATCTCTGAAATACATTATTTGCAACCATGCTGAAACAAATCTGATCATATTCACCCATGTAGCCTGGGCGGGTTATCTTAAAGACTGGCAGGGGCCGGCACCGGGCGAACGACCTTCAGCTTACATTCTCATTCTTAACGATTGTAATATTAGCAAAAAACTGGATTGTGATCATGGCATTGCCGCTCAAACCATTATCCTGGGAGCTGCAGAAAAGGGATATGGTAGCTGTATTCTTGGTTCGGTTAAACGCGATGAGTTACGTAAACAGCTGCAAATTGACGCTAATCTTGAGATTCGTTTAATTATTGCCCTCGGGGTTCCGAATGAAAAAGTGTACATCGACCAACCGCAAGATGGCGACGCCGTGACTTATTGGCGGGATGAAAAGGACATCCACCATGTGCCTAAGCGAGAACTCGCGGAAATATTAATTAAAACCTATACAAAACCAAAAAGCGATTGATGATTAATGAGGGAAATGGATTATGAAAAGTTACCAAAGAATTTTGCCACTGATTCTTATTATTGTATTCGGTTGCGGAGAGTCTGACCGGATGACTTATCATGAATGGATTGATAAAGGTGAATTTAAAAAAGCCCGACAGACGATTAATCAGATCCTGGATAAATCAAAAACGTTAACAGATGCTGAACGCGATTCTCTGTTATTCCAGCTGGAGCGTATGAATCGTATCGAAAAAGATTTTACCAAAACCGAACAGGATGTTCTGCAGTATATCCGTCAATATATACCGGAAGCTACTCAACGGGATATGAGACGATGGGAAAAAAACAAAGCACTGGAAATGATGAAGATCGATGGGCAAAAACGGTATTTCAATTATGCCGGGCGCAATCTATTTCGTATTGATGAAAAGTGTAAACAAATCTGGCAGGAACATAATGCATCGGATAAGCCGAATCTGGCGGAATCTTTTGATTTGGATGGGCACATTAGGGAGGTGATGACTCAGGCCAAACGTACGGGTAAAAAATATGTTAACCCTGTGCGGTTGCGCATCAATTACAGCATTGAGGTACCGGCAGACAACGTACCGGATGGTGAAACTGTAAAATGTTGGATACCCTTTCCAAGACATATCAAAAATAGACAAACCGATATAGAAATTGTTAAAACGCAACCAGAGAATTATCAATTAGCTCCGGAAGAACAGTTACAACGTACGATATATTTTGAACAAAAGGCTCGTTCCGGATACTCCACTCGATTTTCAGTGAGTTATGAGTACACGCAGCATGGGGTTTATGTCCCGATCGAACCAAATAAAATCGTGGCTGTGGATACCGGCGATGTTCGGTTAAAGCCTTTTTTACAAGAGCGCCATCCGCATATCGTCTTTACTGAAGAGCTGAAATCATTATCAGATTCCATTGTGGGGGACGAGGAAAATCCATACCGAATCGCTCAAAAATTATTTAAATGGGTAGATAACCATATCCCCTGGGCATCCGCCCGTGAATATTCATCAATTCAGAATCTCAGTATGTATCCCTATATCCATCGTCATGGAGATTGCGGTATACAAACGATGCTTTTTATAACGCTGTGCCGTATTAATGGCATACCTGCACGCTGGCAATCCGGTTGGGAATTTAAACCACCTGATGATACGATGCATGACTGGGGAATGATTTATTTTGAACCATACGGCTGGACGCCGATGGATGTGACCTATGGTATGCGGGATATACCGGACGAGAAATTAAAGTGGTTCTATTTACACGGCATGGATAGTTACCGTTTGATTTTTAACGACGACTTTTCCAGGCCGTTCTCACCGGTAAAGACTCATTTCCGATCGGAAACCGTTGATTCACAGCGTGGAGAGGTCGAATGGTCCGGCGGTAATTTATATTTTGATCAGTGGAAATGGAATATGGATTTTGAAGTACTATCAAATTAGGTAGCAAAATTGTGAGGCAGAGAAACCAACATCTGAATCCCAAATCTGGAGAAGGATTATGAAACCGGGACATTTTATAGCGATTTTCGGCGGGGCAGTAGCCGGTTCAGAGGCTGCTCAGGAGTTATCAAAACAGGGCATACATACGGTCGTTTTCGAACAGAATGCTCTGCCCTATGGTAAGCTGGAAAGCGGCTTGCCCAAATGGCATGACAAGCTTCGCGATCGCCAGGAGAATATGATAAATGAAAAACTAAAACAACCTCTGGTTCGGTTTATCCCAAACATACGGTTAGGGCATGATGTGGAATTAAACGATATTATAAATGAGTGGAAATTTTCGGCTGTTCTTATAGCGACAGGGGCATGGAAGGACCGTCCGCTACCGGTACCTGATATCGAAAAGTACTTGAATAAAAATTTTTATTATCAGAATGGCTTTGTTCAATGGTTTAATGGCAATCACGATCCCCAATACAAAGGTTCTCCGATGGAGGTGTCTGATAACGCTATTATCATTGGAGGTGGTTTGGCATCATTGGATGTAGCCAAAATTGTAATGATTGAAACAGTATTAAAAGCATTGAAAGAGCGGGGTATCGATGAAAATTTATTAAATCTGGAGAAAAAAGGTATTGCCCGTATCCTGGAGTCGCATAACTTATCGCTTGAAAAACTGGGATTAAAGGGATGTACACTCTATACGCGCCATGAAATTCGGGATATGCCGCTCAACGTTATCCCGGAGGACGCTACGCCGGAAGAAGTTGAGAAGAATCTTTCCGGAAGGGAGAAGATTCTCGGCAAAATTCAAGATAAGTTTCTGTTTAACATAAAACCGGCAATGCAGGCTACAAAGATTATCGAAGAGAACAACACCCTTAAAGGTCTCATATTTCAGCACGTTGATTATGCCGACGGACGTTATAAGCTTATAGAGGGCACGGACGAGCATGTATATTCACCCATGATCATTTCGGCAATTGGCAGTATTCCGGCAAAAATTCCCGGATTACCGATGAAGGACGAAATTTATGATGTCGAGAATACAGATACCGGCAGAATCAAAGGATATGATAATGTGTATGCGATGGGCAATGCTGTAACGGGCCGGGGTAATATCCGCCAATCTCAGTACCACTCTCGTCAGGTATCCGAAAATATTGTAGATCAATATCTGGCCTGGCAGGATGAAGATTATGAAGAAATTTTTTCAACCGCACAGGACCGGGTGGATCAGCGGTTGGAGGCCATTGGCGAGCGGTTAAAAAGGTTGCCGCCTCTTACCGGCGAACAGATCCGTGAAATTGATGACCGCATCAAGCGTCTACAGCAGAGTGTAGGTTATGACGGGGATTATGATAAATGGATAGCAGAGCATTTACCGCCCAGGATCGAAGATAGTCTGGAACATTAACGGGAAATTAGTGATGGCCAAAAAGAAGAATATTGTGTATTCCACACACGATAATATTGATCGAGATTCAAAAAAAGATGTTGCTTCAGCGGATACCTCACTGCACGCTGAGCGTGAAAATACGGTATACATAGAGCTGGATCGTAAAGGAAGAGCCGGTAAAAACGTTACCCTGGTTAAAGGATTATCCGGCAACCTGAAATCGCTTAAAAAAGACCTGCAAAAAGAATGCGGCAGCGGTGGTAGTGTAAAGTCAGGAAATATAGAAATTCAGGGTGATCACAAAGAACACATCGGTCAGTTTCTGCAAAATATGGGTTTTAAGGTAAAACACGTTGGTGGATAAATCATACCATTCGCTGTCAATTATGCTGAGTTTAAACTCAGCTATTGAATGAAACTAATATGGATTAAACTATATTTAATCCCGGAAATTTATCCTGATAATCTTCCTGGCTTAAACGGATTACCTGAAGAGCTTCTTCTCTACCATAAACATGCGTGATTTCCGTAATGTGTTTTTTTCTGCCGGGGATATCCTTGTAAGTTAAAAAATAATGTCGGAGACGCTCTATGAGTTCATCGGGTACATCCGTAATGTCTGCCCAGCCGCTGTAAAGCAGATCCCCCTTAAGATAAGCGATAATTTTGTCATCGGCTTCTTTGTTATCGATCATGCGAAAACCGCCGATCACAACCGATGGTACCAGAATATTGCTCTTTTGTATAGGACGTTCTGTCAATATGCATATGTCGAGAGGATCACTGTCTCCGATTATATCGGACCGACCTGTTTTATCATTACAGAAGTCGGCAATTTTTTGTCCGGAGTAAGTCCGGGGAATCAAACCATAAAGCATGGGGGGCATGGATGAATATCGTTGCGGCCGATCCACTTTTAGAAGTCCCGAATCCTTATCCAGTTCATACTTAATATTATCCGTAGGCAGCATTTCCACATAGGTGTTGACAATCGAAGGCGCCTCATCTCCGATATCCACACCGTGCCAGGGATGAGCCCGAAACAGCAATCCCAACAATCCCCAAACCGGATCTTTTTTTGAACTCATACACTCCCTTCTATATTTAAAAAAAGTATGTTCAGTGAATAATCTTTAAAACCAATTAATCCTGGACCATGAATTTTGAAATGAAAGAAAACCATTCTCCATCCTGATAGGTGTGGCAGACCTAATGCGTTAAAATGATTCAGGCAATCACCATCCAGACTAGCCAAATCTAATAACATGAAGTTAGCAAACTCAGGTTTTTAAACCAAACAATTATTCACCGGTAAGTTTGATATATGTTGAATAATTCTTTAAAATAAAATTGATTTATCGTATAAAATGATTACAAGTAAAACGCAACGCTGCATTTGATTATACTTGCTATACCAGACATAATTCTTTACATTTGTCGGTCATAATAAAAATTGAACCTGTATTACGGCTATGCTGGAAGAATTAACACAACGATTAGAATCGACCTTTAAGCGACTACGCGGATACGGTAAACTAAGCGAAGAAAATATCGCAGAGTCCCTGAAAGAAATTCGCAGGGCGCTTCTGGAAGCAGACGTTAATTACAAAGTAGTTAAAAACTTTATAGCTTCTGTCCAGGAAAAAGCAGTAGGCGAGGACGTTTTAAAAAGCGTAACGCCCGGGCAAATGGTTGTTAAAATTGTCCATGACGAGATGGTTAAACTTCTGGGCAATTCCACCATGCAAATTAAAACTGCGGGCATACCACCAACAATTGTAATGTTGTGTGGTCTGCAGGGATCCGGTAAAACAACTTTTGCCGGGAAGCTGGCTGTTTTTCTACAAAAAGCGGGTCGTAAACCTATGGTGGTGGCGGCGGATGTCTATCGTCCAGCAGCCGTTCAACAGTTAAAAATCATTGGTTCCAAGGCCGGGGTTCCCGTATATGAAGAAGGCCTGGGCGATCCTGAAAAAATAGCATCCAATGCTATTGCAGAGGCACGAAAAAACCTGAACGATACCATCATTCTGGATACAGCCGGTCGTCTGCACGTCGATCAGCAGATGATGAATGAATTAAAACGCATTAAAGGTCGGATTCGGCCCCATGAAATTTTGTTTGTCGCTGATGGTATGACCGGCCAGGATGCTGTCAACACAGCGAGTGATTTTGCTCAGTCATTGGATTTTGACGGCGTCGTGCTGACCAAAATGGATGGCGATGCCCGTGGCGGTGCTGCCCTCTCCATTCGATCGGTGACGGGCAAACCCATAAAGTTTATGGGTGTCGGAGAAAAAATGGATGATATTGAACAGTTTCATCCGGATCGTATGGCCTCCAGAATTTTGGGCATGGGCGATGTGGTTACTTTTGTTGAAAAAGCAAAGTCAACCATCGACACCGAAAATGCCAAAAAATTGGAAGATAAGATCAAGAAAGCAGAATTTGATCTTGAAGATTTTTTAGGGCAGTTGCAGCAAATAAAGAAAATGGGATCATTAGAATCCTTATTAAAAATGATTCCGGGTATGGGCGGACAAATAAAAAATGCGAATGTGGATGAAAGTAACCTGGTGCGCACGGAAGCCATTATAAGTTCAATGACCAAACAGGAACGCCGCAACCCAAAAATTTTGAATGGTAGCAGACGTAAACGAATTGCCAGTGGAAGCGGTACACGGGTACAGGATGTGAACCAGTTAATGAATCAATTTCAGCAGATGAAAAAAATGATGAAACAGTTTAAGGGCAAAAAGGGCATGAGTATGAATCGCATGCCTTTCAATTTTTCATAATTATGAAAACAGCACAATATAAATGATACTTATAACGGAGGTTTTGAGTTGGTTAAGTTGAGATTACGAAGAATGGGTAAGAAGAAACGACCGTTCTACCGCATTGTGGCAGCGGATATCCGAGCTCCCCGCGATGGCCGCTTTATAGAATTAATTGGTACCTATGATCCGATTAAAGAACCGCAGGATATTAAACTGAATGAAGAACGTATCTTATACTGGTTGAGAAATGGTGCCCAGCCTACAGATACTGTAAAAAGTCTGTTCCGTAAAAAAGGATTATGGTTAAAGTGGGATTTAATGCGCCGGGGTGTGGAGGATCAAAAAATAGAAGAAGAATTTAAAAAATGGGAAGTACTGCAACTGGAACGGGAAAAGAGCCGAGCCAAAGAACCCAAAAAAGCTGTCAAAAAAGAAGAAAAAGAGACTAAAGAAGAAAAAGCCGAGGCCAAAAAGGAAGAAGTCCCGAAAGAACAAACAGATCAGGCCCAGCAAGCTGAGCCGGCGGAACAACCTCAGGAAAAAGATGATGCCATGGAAGGATCGGACGTTCAGCAGGAAGAAAAAAACGACCAATAGTATTGAATGCAATTAAGAATGAAAACGAATTATATAAACGTTTTCATTTAGCCTGAAACCGACAATTACTTATGGGAGGTGTACCGATCATGAACATGAAAGATTTTGTTGAATTTATCGCGAAGCATCTGGTTGACAAGCCTGATGAAGTGGATGTGACAGAGGTAGAAGGTGAACGCGTTACGGTATACGAGCTGCGCGTGGGCGAAGGTGATCTGGGTAAGGTCATCGGCAAACGAGGCCAAACGGCAAAATCAATCCGCACGCTATTAGCTGCTGCATCTGCCAAAGCGGGGAAGCGCGCAGTGCTCGAAATCCTTGAGTAATAATGTATATAATCGGGAAGGTGATTAAACCCCATGGCATACATGGTGAGCTCAAAGTAAATATTATCACATCTTATCCCGAACATTTTCAGGAATTAGAGCAGGTATTTGTAAAAGAAGAATCAAAATGGCAAGCCTATTCGATTGATGAAGTAAAACGGTCGGATAGGTTTGTTTTGCTTAAGTTGGATGATATTGATTCTCTGGAAGAAGCCGAGAACTTCAGAAATCACTTTATATATATTCCGGAGAATGAATTAAAAACGCCGGAGAAGGATGAATATTTCATTCATGATTTGATTGATATGGACGTTTACGATGAAAACTCCGGCTACATTGGAAAAATAAAAGAAGTCATGCAATACACAAGTAATGATGTGTATGTAATAAAAACGCCCGATGAAGTGGATAAGTTAGTACCAGCGGTAAAAGATATTGTGCGCAGGATTGATATCAAACAAAAACGCATGACAATCCGCGTCATTGAGGGGCTTTTGGATTAACGTTCTTTGATATGCGAATCGATCTGATTACAGCTTTTCCGAAGATACTGCGAGAACCCTTGGATGAAAGTATCATAAAACAGGGAAAACGCAAGGATAAAGTAAATATCAGCATTCACGATTTACGTGATTATACAAATGATAAACACCGCACGGTGGATGATTATCCTTATGGTGGCGGACCGGGGATGGTTCTGAAAATTGAACCGGTTGTCCGGGCATTGGATATTATAAGTAAACAGATTGATAGCCAGGATACTCAGTACATAATGACTACACCGAGAGGGGAAACGTTTAGTCAGAAACGGGCGGTAAAAATGAGTTTAGTCGAACATCTGGTTATTATTTGTGGGCATTACAAAGGTGTTGACGAACGAATTTATAATTTTTATCCGGTACAAGATGTTTCCATAGGCGATTTCATTCTAAGTTCCGGGGAGGTGGCAGCACTGGTATTAATCGATGCGGTTGTGCGCTTACTCCCGGGAGTAATCAAAGATATTAATTCGGCATGGACGGATTCTTTCTCCGATCATCTTCTGGATGCACCCTATTATACACGTCCGGAAGAATTCAGAGGACAAAACGTACCGGATGTGTTGTTGTCCGGTAACCATAAAGAAATAGAAGAGTGGCGTTTAATGAAAAGAAAATCGATAACTAAGCAAAGACGCCCGGATTTATATAAAAAATATAATAACCAATAAATAAAAATTGAGAGAGCAAAATGGATTTATTACACTCAGTTACGGCAGATCAATTGAGGACGGATTTACCTCAGTTTAAAGCAGGGGATACCCTTGCGGTCCATCAACGTGTTGTGGAAGGGGACAAAGAGCGTATTCAGGTTTTTCAGGGTGCATGTATTAAACGAAGCGGTGGCGGAGCGAATGAAACGTTCACTGTGAGGAAAATATCCAACGGTATTGGCGTGGAAAAAATATTTCCTCTGCATTCGCCACGGATCGCCAAAATAGATGTGAAAAGGCGGGGAAAAGTGCGTCGCGCTAAATTATACTATTTGAGAGAACGCAAAGGTAAAATGGCCCGAATTAAAGATCTGTAGAATAAACCGCCTGAGAGGGCGGTTTTTTTGCTTTAGGGGATTCCTGAAGTCAAGTTTACATGCCCGCCGGCTTAATCGCTATTATTTTATAAAATATTTCTTACTACAAAAAAAATGATTAAATTCAAATACTTTAATGAGTGAGTTCCGACAAGTAAGTGAATGGTTAACGGGGAGAGCAATCCGATTAAACGATTTATAAAAATATTTAGGTTGGGTCTAATATTCTTAATGGCCATAACTTTATTCTCTGCTGCATGTGCTTCCAGGGGAACACCAGGTGGAGGCCCCCTCGATCGTATCCCGCCTGAAATTATAAGTACCATACCCCAAACCGATTCATTAAACGTAACGACTAATTTAAAGCAAATTGAAATTGAATTTTCTGAAAGGATGCAGCAATCTTCACTCATCAATAATGTGTTTATATCCCCGCCACTGGACTTCGAAAGGGAATGGTCAGGGGGACGCATTTTAAGGCTGGTTATTAAAGATACGCTGAAAGTCAATCGGACCTATGTTGTCGTAATTGGCAGTAATGCAATGGATTTGAGACGCAACTCCATGGATAATAGTTATCAATTGGCTTTTTCCACCGGAAAACGCATTGATCGCGGACAGATAAGCGGGCGTATCTTTGGTACAGGTAGAAATAATTCGGCACACATCTTTGCTTATATTGTAGACGATTCCAATCAAACAAATCCCATCAAACATCAACCCGATTATATTTCACAGAGCGGTAATGAAAACAGATACCAGCTGGGGTACCTTAAAAATAATACTTATAGATTATATACCGTGATGGATCAAAACAATAATCGATTGCTGGATGGTGCTTACGAGCAGGTGGGCATCCCTTACACCGATGTAACGGTGGATTCGGCTGAGTGGTCCGTTTCGTCCATCAATTTTTGGATGAGTCAAATCGATACACTCGCTCCATCCCTGATCAGTGTTCGACCGATCAATCACACAGCTTTACAGGTTCGCTTTAGTGAACCACCGGATTACGCCAGAATGGACAGTTTCCAATTCAGTTTACGGGATAGTATAACCGGCCAGTCCTATTCGATTTTGGGTTTTGCTCATGATGAGGAAGGTAAAAATTTGGTTAACTTTTTTACCGAACCGCTTGATTCTACCATTAGGTATCAGTTGCATGCCACTTATCTGAGTGACAGCAGCGGTAATCAAAATAAGGCGGTAGCACCAATTGCTTTTTATGCTGCTACAAAAAGGGATACGACACCCTTCCAATTAATTAATTTCACTCCCCCGGACAGTGCACAAGGTATCATGCCATTTGCTTCGATTGAATTGAGGTATAATAAGC
>WJIP01000050.1 GCA_014730185.1 Caldithrix sp.
ATTCTTATTAGTCTTAATTTTGATTGTGTTTTTTTATCTGCAACGATTTTGATATCGCCACGGGAGGCAGCCAATGATTCAAGTAACACGGATTTTAAAAGAAGTTCCAATTTTTCGTACTCTTGGTAAAGAGAGCATCGAATTCATACTGGAACGTCTTAAATTTAAAACGTTTGATCCGAATGAGACCATATGCAAGGTTGGTGATCCCGGCGATGAAATGTTCATTATCATTAATGGAAAAGTAAATATTTGCATTTATGATGAAAATGGAAAAAATGAGCAAGTTGTGGCTACCTTAGGTCCCGGTGATTATTTTGGTGAAATGGCTCTGTTAACCGGTGAACCCCGGTCAGCATCCGTTATTCCCACCGAAGCCGTGGAATCATTTGCTTTGCACAAAGATGACTTTGATGTCATCCTAGAAAAATATCCATCCATATCCATGAGCCTGGGTAAAATTGTCAGCAAACGTCTGCGAGATACCTTAAAAAAAGCTTCAACACAGAGCACGACACAAATTAAATCGTCCGAAGACGGACCATCCGGCGATCTCAGAGATATGCCGCTGGAGAAGCTGATAAGTTTTTGTGAAAACAATTCTCTAACCGGTACCTTGTCTATAAGTAATAACAACCAGGATGGTTCCCTTGAATTTGAGAACGGGGTTTTAAAGAAAATTCAGATGGGCGATTTAAGCGATGATGCCGCTCTGGATCATATGCTGCAATGGTCAGAGGGACAATTTTCTATAAAAGTAAGGCCTTTAAAGCTGGATGTAACTGAGAAAAAAGAACCGCCCGAAGTTGCCAAATCGCTGCTCATTGTTAACCATTCTATGGTTGTCCGTAAGGTTATTGAAAGGGCTTTCCGTAGCCTCGGTTACACTGTAGAGGCTGTAGGCAACATGGAACAGGCCATGGATGTGGTCAACAAAAAAGAACCCGATCTGATTATTTCTGATATCAAATTACCGGACGGTTCTGCGGAAGACCTGATGAAGCAATCAAGGCAGTTTAAAGTTATCCCTTTTGTCTTTATTTCCGACAGTTCCCGACCTTCGGAACGTGTGGAAAAATTGGCATCACAGCAACAAACCATGCTTACCAAATCGCAGGAAGTAAGTGAAATTGTTAAATGTGTTGAGAAATTGATCTAAATGACAAAATCATCCTTAGACATCGATAGCCTTAAAAATGTCCCGCTATTCAAAAACCTAAATCAGGAAATTCTGACCGATCTCGGCCAAAAGCTCGAACTTATTAAATATAATCAGGGCGATCGTATTATCCGTCAGGGCGATTTGGGAAATTATCTTTATATCATCAAAGAGGGGCAGGCAAAGGTAGTCGCTGAAATGGATTTGAGTAATGAAGAAACTTTGTTATCCCGTTTGAGCAAAGACGATTATTTTGGGGAGATGGCTCTGCTTACGGGTGAACCGCGCTCGGCATCCGTGATAGCCGAAAGTGATATCGAATTGCTCAGACTGGCAAAGACAGAGTTCGATTTGCTTCTTCTAAAAGAGCCGACGATTACCCTGTCTATGACGCACATGCTCAGCCAAAGATTACGCCTTACCGATAAAAAGCTGCATGAAATCGAACAAAGCTATAAAAGGCGTATTGCACCTCGCGGCCAATTGGGCAAAATTACGGTTATACAGCTTTTAAAATTCGCCGAGGAAAATTCCTTCACCGGCAAAATTCGGCTGCTGCATAGAAATAATATGGCTGAATTTGAGTACATTAAAGGACAACTGGATAAATTAAGTTATGATGATAAGGAAGAAGATGAGGCTATGGATGAAATTCTTCAATGGAATAAGGGTGAATTTATCGTTGAACCCAAAGAAATTGAACTGCCGGCTAATAATAACGAAAATGATGACAGCCAAAATTCTGTAAAAACATTTAACACCGTGCACGAAGCTTTTGAACTGTACTTGTCAGAAATGCTATTAAAACTGGTGCGACTTTGCGGTTCGCGTGGCATTCAAAAACAAATAAATCAAAGTATACAGAAATTTGGGGCTTACTTCGACGTAACCGATCTCTTTTCCATTAAACTGGAACCCGAATTTGATATCAGAATCAATAGTGAAGAACCTTGGACGGATAAACACACCCTGTTCACTGCTGTTTTAATGCGCAACCTTATCAAAGCCCTCGAACGCGATATGGTGGGTATGGACTTTTGGCATATACATTCCAGTGACCCTTTGGTAGACAATCTGATGGAAGAACATATGTTTTTTACATATCATGAACAAGCCGAAGATTTTATAAAAGATTAAGGCAATCCCCTTTGTCAATAGTTAATATTTTTTACGCACAATGTTTTTTAAAAATATTGCACTGTTCAACCTGGTCGGATCAAGGTGTAACATTTTTACCGGCATAAAATTAGGCAAATAATCCTTGCCTGGAATATAATACCAGAGATAATGCAATGCCCAGCTAAATTATTGAACTATTGAATCATTTATCATATAATGGTATCTATACATTAAATAACATAGCGTAATAAGAAACAGTAAAATAGATGTCTCACAATCATACTCGCACCGCATTCAATTACAATAAAGCTTTTATTATCGGAATTCTACTCAATGCGTTATACATCATTGTGGAAGTATTTATTGGAATTACCTATAATTCCATGGCTCTTCTTGCCGATGCCGGACACAATTTCAGCGATGTATTGGGATTGGTGTTAGCCGGCGGCGCAAGTTACCTGTCGCAAAAGGCTGCCACTAAAACCAAAACTTATGGTATGCGTAAAACAACCATTCTTGCGGCGTTGATAAACGCCATCTTGCTTTTGATTGCCGTGGGCGCCATTACCATTGAAGCCATCCAGAAAATTTTTGAACCGCAGCCCGTATCCGGTTTCACAGTGATGGTGGTCGCCGGCATTGGCGTGGTCACCAACACCTTTACAGCCCTTTTATTTGTGAAAGGAAGGCACAGCGATATCAATATCAAAGGTGCTTTTTTGCACATGGCCGCCGACGCCGCCGTTTCGCTTGGCGTAGTAGCAGGTGGGTTTATTATTTACTTTACCGGCTGGTATCTCGTAGATCCCATTATTAGTCTGATTATCGTAATCGTGATTACGCTCAGCACCTGGGAATTATTGAAAGATTCCTTTCGGCTTTCTATTGATGCCGTACCCAAAGATATAGACTTTATTAAAGTCAGGGAATATCTTGCCTCGCTGGATGGTGTCAACGATGTTCACGATTTACATATCTGGCCCATGAGCACAACAGAAACGGCACTAACCGTACATTTGGTCGTGGAAAAACAAATCAATACCGATCGGTTAATTCAGAATATTGCCAAAACGATGGAGACCCGGTACTTCATCAATCATGTCACCATCCAAACCGAAACAAACGATTCAGACGATTGTAAACAAAGACCGGACTACGTGGTGTAGAGGACAGACCTAATTCATTCATTTGTCTACCGATAAATTTTCCTGCAAATAGGCAAAAGCCTCCTGGGGAGAATTGACAAATCGCATCAATTGTAAATCTTCTTTGGCAATCGTGCCCCATTTGACCATGGCGTTGATATCAATGACTTCCTGCCAGTAATCCTGACCAAACACGATGATGGGCAGCTTTCGATTTATTTTTTTCGTCTGTAACAGGGTCAGCACTTCCATCAATTCATCCAGCGTGCCGAATCCACCAGGAAAAATGACCAGCGCTTTGGCCATATACACAAACCAGTACTTACGCATAAAAAAGTAATGGAATTCAAAACTAAATTCTTCAGTAATGTAAGGGTTCGGTGCTTGTTCATGCGGTATGGATATATTCAAACCGATGGATTTGCCCCCTGCTTGTTTAGCGCCCTTATTAGCCGCTTCCATAATACCCGGTCCACCGCCGGAACATACATAATATTGCTGGTCTTCGTTTTGTTCATTCATGGACCACTTGGTGATTAATGTTGATAATTCTTTGGCATCTTCATAGTATTTGGACAGACGCACCTGCAACCTTGCAGCTGCCAATTCATTCCGGGCGCTTTGACTGAAATCATTTTGATATTTTTCTACCAAGGTTTTTAAATGCTTCTTAGCCTGAGCTTTAGGTTTCATCCGGGCTGAACCAAAGAATACAATAGTCGAGTCAATTTCGTATTGCCGGAAACGGTGATACGGTTCACTGAATTCAGCCAATATTCGGATCGGTCGTGCTTCTCTGCTGTTTAAAAATTTCAGGTTTTTATAAGCTTTAACCGGACGTTTTTTCGCCATAGTGAATGATCCTCTCTATAGTTTTGATAGCTACCGCCCAACCAGTGCCATCAAAGACTTTCCGATAGTTTTTCAATTATGCGGTCCATATCTCTGATCTCTTCATCGGTTTGTTCTTTGAAAGAATTAATAAATCGATTCGATTTCAAATCGCCCAGAACCGATTTCATTTCCGCATCGTTCCTGTACATCATTTTACGAAAGGGACTGGTATAGTCCTTTTCGCGAGAGCTTATAACCCGCTCTAAAATGTTTTGTGAAATTTCTTTCAATCTTTGAACAATGGATACAATATTTTTCTCATTCAGAGCGGCACCCTCGATGGTCAAAATCCTTTGCAACATCTGCAATGCATGGTTACGTTTTAGATCCGGGTACGATTTCCAGTATTCATCATAGCATTCATGGACATCCTGCCAGTGTTTTACCTTGTGACTTCTGATATCCTTTATTAAATCATTTAGTTGGGATTCAGTCAGCAATTGCCCACCCACATTAAACCATGTTCGTTCACTATCGCCTTTAATATGAAACAAATTATGCAGGGTTTTATCCCACTGATTCTCATCATGCATATGTCTTTTCAGCATTCCCACCACAGCGCGTGCTCCGTATACATAGAGCATCTCATAGTACATCCGCACACCCTGTGCCGGCTTTAATATTTTGGCGATGCCTTTATTGAACATTTCATAGGCCTTAACATCCAGTGTTTTATCAGGATTGTCATCCATCAATAGTTCATCTAAACTATAATCCCTGCCGGCGGACTCACTAATCCATTGTTGTAATTTTTCTATACCTTTATACATGGACTCAGCGGTATCGGGCGCCAGATAATCCATTTCAATATGCTGCTCTTTAATTTTGCGTTTGTCCCGCTGACTGAATTTCCAGGCATTGCGTGCCAAAGCATACATGTTGTATTTAAACCAAAATCCGGGCATGACATTTATGGACCCGTTATTATCGCCGGGACTCACCAGAGAAAACGGTAACTCGATATTCATTTCCCCATTATAATTCCCCTTTGCAATTAAGGTAAACGGTGCAAACCGACTGTTATGTTTAAAAGTGGTCATTAAACCCGGCCAGAAGCCGCGATCCGCAACAATCTCACCATCGGCAGCACGTGAGTTATGATTGGACCCTATCGTGGCTCCGGCAGCAATGTTAGCCTGCCCCATAACCACGGAAGCAATGAGGAATGAATTATTATGGTGCTGCTCATGAAACGGATACAATAAATTATTGAGTACCTCACAGCAGGATATGGTAGAATTACATCCCAGTAATGAATTGATTAAACGGGCCCCGTATTTTACCTCGGCATTCCGTCCCGTTACAAAGCGCACGGCTTTAACCCCGTAAAATATACGGTTGTTATAGCCAATAACGCCGTTAACCAGCTCAACCCCTTCGCCCACCTGTGTGGGCTCTTCCACACTGGAATGTATGGTTAAGTTTTTCAGTTTATTGGCGCCCTTAATGTATGCATATGAGCCGATACGGCAATCTTTAATAATACGACAATCTTTAATGACGCATTGTTCACCCACTTCACCATAAAATCCGCGACGTTTATCGCCTAGTTCATCGGTCATCGATTTAAATCGTTGCATCAGTTTCTCGTCGTCACGGTAACGCGCCCATATATAGGCATCCGCCGGTAATATACCATCAAATGGTAAGATGCTTCGACCGCCGTTTTCATTGGCTACTTCCAGCCATATACGTACGTTTTCCTCTTCGCCATCCTTTACAATACCGTTACCGAATTTGGCGTTATCTACGGTGATCATTTCATCTATATTAAACAGGATAACTTTATTCCCAATGATAAAATGCGACAAATAATGGACATTATTTATGACCACATTATCACCAATATCACACGATACGATGGTACTGTTGGTTAAACCTACCGGCATGCGCAACTTATGGTATTCCAGATAATATTGTTCCAGTTTGCCAATTCTTACCAGTCCCCAGAAAGCACAATTCCGCACCAGCGATGGATCAAAGTTTTCCGTAACCTGAATTTTATCCCAGTCTTCGGCCGTATTGTTATTCTTTATTAAAATTTCTATTTCTTTCATGGATAACGATCGGAATTTATTGGTATTGATCCCCTGATTACGCAGATCGTATAAATCATCCGGATTGGCTCTTAAATGCTTGGGCACAAAATCCCGACTAAAATTTTCAACCTTATCCATCTTCACCTCATGCATAACAGGCCCCTTTGAATAATTGTTTTTTCAATATTTATGAAGCGTATTCAGGCGATTGGATACTCAACCCAGCACGATTCAATTCATTTGACTATTAATCCAAACCAAGTCTATTTCCAAAACGCCACATTAATGTACAATCTTAAGTTATTCGTCCAAGTTTAGCGAATACTTTAGAGAATAAAATAGCAGAAAGCGCGTTCTTTCTCAATCAATTTTTTGTATTTTATATTCAAGTTTTTATATTATGAATCATTTGCTCTGATTATGTTCATTCGTTCAGTATACAAACAAAATTTAATTCGGAATGTGAGGGATGATAAAAGAGAGCGGTTTTGGACCCAAATTATTACGACAATATAATGAGTTGAATATCCTTAGATTGATCAAAAACGAAGGCCCATTGTCCAGAGCCGATTTAGCCAAGCGCTACAAAATATCGAAAGCCGCTGTCTCAGAAATCAGTGCTCACTTGATAGATCAGGGGTATATAACGGAATTCGGGACGGGAAATTCCACGAGTCTGGGAGGCCGTAAACCGATTCTGTTGAAATTCAATCCCAAGTCCGGCTATGTTATCGGCATTGAAATTCGTAGAGATCATGCCTATATTGCTTTATCCGACCTTAACGCAAAAATTTACCGCAAAGAAACAATATCATTCCCCACCGGCGCCCCGCTACGTCTGGTTTGTGAACAACTATTCAATATCATTGATGACATGCAAAATATTCCGTGGGTGCGTAGATCAAGACCTCTGGGCATTGGAGTTGCCATTCCCGGTCTAATCAACTATACTACCGGCGCCATACAGGAATCCGACACGTTAAAAGGCTGGCAGGGATTCCCCATAAAAAAGGTCTTTGAAGAGCGCTACCACATTGAAACCGTTATTGAGAATGATGTGAAATCGATTACACTTGGTGAATTCCGATTCGGTTATGGTAAAAACTACAGTAATATTATCTATTTATGGATTGGTGACGGACTGAGTGCGGGTATTATCATCGATGGTAAGTTGTATCGTGGTATATCGGCCAGTGCCGGTGAAATCGGTTACTATGATCTGGGTTATCTGGTGCGGCAAAGCGATGCTTTTAAATTACTCTATACCAATCAGGAGAATTTTGCCGATATTTTATCCGAACGTGCTTTACTGGATGGCACAAGGCGAGCTCAAAATTTTGGATTACCATCAATACAATGCAATAAAAAAATCGATATACAGACCATTTTGCGAACCGCCAGAGAGAACCATCCGCTCTCTGTGGAATTACTCCGTGAATATGGATCGCTGGTGGGTATCATCAGTATTCAACTCATCAACACGCTCAATCCGCAGCTTATTCTGGTTGGCGGGCACCAACTGGCCCGGGATGAATTGCTGCTGCAATTTATAAAAGAACGGGTGAAGGAAGATATTTTGCGAACACCAAGTCAGGCAGTAAAAATCCGCAGCGCTATGTTCACAGAAGAAGCCGGTATATTTGGCGCTATCGGATTAATCCTGGAAGACCTTTTTTTTACCGAGCGCCTCAATGTGGAACGTTATCAAATGATCTTCCGGACCTGATCCCAGCCTAACCATCGAAAATTCCGGGATAACTGATAACTATCAAATCCCAATCAAAATGAATACCAATATTTTTGCCTTATCTTTCAACTTTGCTTCAAACCGGTGGCCGTTATTTTTACAACTTGCGTTCTAAAAATAATGAGTTTTTCCGGGCATCAATCATGTGGTTTCTTCATCCTCCATTTCCACGCCCAGGCCTTCGGCGATGCGGTTGACAAATCCGAAATAAGCCGTAATTACACAGATATCATGAATAGCCCGGTCAGTAAAGCCGGCTGAATATAAGCTCTGCACATCCGTTTGCTGCATATCCCCTATATTTAACGTAAGCTTAACTGCATAATCCAGCATGGCCCGGTCAGCCGGATCAATGGCGGCCTCTTTATAATCGTCAATTAATTTTTGTAACAAGCGGTCGATTTGTACCTTGGAAAATTGCTCGCTTGTTAACGCTTTGCGGAGTCCCGCCCCGTGGTGCTGTATTCAGTAATGACACGTATTAACTGCTGAAACCACAACGGCAATCATTTCCCGTTGTGCCCGGCTTAACGGACTGCGTTTTTTCATAAGCTCGATAAACATTTCATAGTGTTGTCTCATGAATTTGCTGTGTATACGGCTGATGCGCAGGATGTTATCGTGATCCGCTACCTGGTTTTCCTCAGGAACTTCACGTTCTGAACGATAGGCAATATAAGCCATGCCGACTCCTTATTATTAAAAATGTGGATGCAAAATAATAAAAACAGGCTCATTTTGCACATCAAAGTTTTAGCAGATAAATAGTGGCCGGAATTATGGAACTTGGTTGTCCGGTACAATTTTTTTCGACTTTAGGGCCTGTGATGTTTAGTTTGGGGCCACAATAGGTGTCATAATCGTCACAAAAATGTGATGTAATATATTGGCCATTTGATTACTTTTTCCTAAATCAAACGCATGAAAGGTAATTCCATGAAGAACTATGATGCCATTATTATCGGCACCGGCCAAGCCGGACCTTCTCTTGCAGCCCATCTGGCTACGGAAGGTATGCAAGTAGCCATTATCGAACGTAAACTTTTTCACGGCACGTGCGTCAATACGGGCTGCATTCCGACCAAAACGATGATCGCCAGTGCCCGCGTGGCCCATATGGCCCGTCGTGCAGATGAATTTGGCGTCCAGCTCAACGGTCCGGTACAGGTGGATATGAAAAAAATAAAAGAACGTAAAGACGATATCGTTGGACGTACCAACCATGAAATCCCTGAGTGGATGAAAGATATTGACAAACTCACGGTTTACAAAGGACACGCTCAATTAGCGGATGCCCGTACGGTAATAGTCAACGACGAACATCTGACAGCGGAACGCATTTTTGTAAATGTGGGCGGCCGGGCAGCTGTGCCGGATATCCCGGGCCTGAAGGATGTCCCCTATCTGACCAACTCCGATATGATGGAACTGAATACCGTCCCCGAACATCTCATTATTATCGGTGGAAGTTACATCGGTCTGGAATTCGGTCAGATGTTTCGGCGCTTTGGCAGCCAGGTGACTATCATCGAAATGGGCGATCGCTTAATCCACCGCGACGATCCCGATGTGTCGCAAGCGGTTAAAGATATTCTGGAAAATGAAGGTATAAATATTCGCTTAAATGCCGAATGCATCGGATTCGATAATAAAAACGGACATATTAACGTAACCGTGGATTGCCAAGGGGGTGCACTGCAAGTGAGTGGTTCGCATTTGTTGTTAGCCGTAGGCCGGGTTCCCAACACACACGATCTGGGCCTTGATAATGCCGGCGTTGCGACTAACGAGCGCGGTTTTATCCAGGTGGATGAGCAATTACGCACCAACGTGCAAGGCATCTGGGCATTGGGTGATTGCAACGGTCAGGGGGCTTTTACCCATACTTCTTACAATGATTATGAAATCGTGGCCGCCAACCTGTTTGACAATGATCCCAGAAAAGTCAGCGACCGCATTCTGGCCTATGCCCTGTACATCGATCCGCCCCTGGGCCGGATTGGTATGACCGAGACACAAGCCCGCCAATCCGGTAAAAATGTCTTGATGGGCCGATACGACATGAGCCGTGTTGGCAGAGCCCGCGAAAAAGGCGAAACCCAGGGGTTTATGAAAATTTTAATTGATGCCGATACCAAACGGATACTAGGTGCAGCCATTTTGGGTGTGGGCGGCGATGAGGTGATTCACTCCATTCTGGACATCATGTACGCCGATCAACCGTATACTGTTATTCAACAGGCAGTGCATATTCATCCCACGGTATCGGAATTGATTCCCACCATGTTAGATAATCTGCAGCCTCTGAAATAACGGAGCCCTTTATGTCCCTTAACCGTAAACCGGCAGCAAAAGCCTGGGAACAACTTAACAATGCCATTGTGCACCTGCATGGGCAACCGGTCGGTACCCTGGCAGCCATGGATGACCGATCCAGTCCCCTGAATTACGATCAGGTTTTTATGCGGGATTTCTTTGTTTCGGCGATGGTGTTTCTCATGCGCGGTCAAGATGATATCGTCCGCCATTTCCTGCAGCAAACCATGCACCTGCAGAGTACTGAAAAACAGATGGATTGTTTTAAACCCGGTCGCGGGCTCATGCCGGCCAGTTTCAAAGTGGAACCGGCGGACGGCAATGCATATCTGGCAGCAGATTTTGGTGAAAATGCCATCGCCCGCGTAGCTCCCGTAGATTCCGGATTCTGGTGGCTTTATCTGTTACGCGCCTATACCCGGGCCACCGGTGATGATACCCTGGCCGCCAGCGAACCATTTCAGCAAACTATACGGCTTATCCTTGATTTGTATCTAACCGCATCTTTTGAGATGTTTCCCACATTATTGGTACCCGACGGCTCATTTATGATTGATCGCCGCATGGGCGTTTACGGCCATCCCCTGGATGTGCAGTCTCTGTTTTTCATCGCCTTGCGCTGTGCAAGAGAATTACTGCAGCCACAACCTGCAAACGATACCTATCGGTGGGCCGTCAATGAGCGTCTTGGCCACCTTTTGTACCATATCCGTTCCTATTACTGGATGAACTATACCCAGCTCAACCAAATTTATCGCTACGGAGTTGAAGAATACGGGGATCAGGCTCTGAATAAATTCAATATTTATCCTGACACCATTCCCAACTGGCTGATGGACTGGCTGCCGGAAAAAGGCGGTTATTTTGTGGGTAATCTGGGGCCGGGGCGCATGGATTATCGTTTTTTCACTCAGGGCAATCTGATGAGCATCCTCGGGTCTTTAGCTGATGATCAGCACGCTCTAAATATCATGTTTATCATGGAAGAGCGTGCCCCCGATTTGGTCGGTCGCATGCCGCTAAAAATTTGTTATCCGGCCCTTCAGGGCCAGGATTGGCGCACTCTGACGGGCAGTGATCCCAAAAATACGCCCTGGTCGTATCATAACGGCGGCCACTGGCCCTTTTTGCTATGGGCATTTACCGCAGCCGCCATAAAGACGGATCGTGTTCATCTGGCCGCTCATGCCATTGAACTTGCTGAAAAACGCTTAAACGACGACCAGTGGCCGGAATACTACGATGGTATTAACGGCCGTTTAGTGGGCAAAGAGGCCCGTAAGTTGCAGACTTGGACGATTGCCGGTTATCTGGCGGCTTTACAGATGCAGGAACAACCGCATTGGGTTGATATACTGAGTTTTGATGATGCCCCTGATGTACGGTCGTGTGCAACCCCGCAAAAAGCTAAAACTTACTTTCATGATTCGGGATAAAGATTATACCGCCTAACAAATTAAGTTTGGGCAGACAGAACAGGAAAAATGAGGCCATTGAAAAAAATCAAAACGATAGCGGCAGGCAGGCCCTTCATTATTTATGGAAGCGGACTCTTGCTGTTGCTGTTGTTAACTTATAATTGCAGCCACATCAACCGGGGACTAGCCGGTATGTTCAGCTCGATCTATCCATCCGCCACATTCATTATCGATACCGATCAAAAGCTGGTGGCCCTGACCATAGACGACAGTCCCCATGACCAATCCACAGATCGCATCTTACGGGTACTGGATGCCTACAACGCCCGGGCTACCTTTTTTGTAATAACAGATTCCACCCGCGGTCGTGAGCACATTGTGCGGCGCATCCTGGATGCCGGTCATGAAATCGGTCATCACATGACTGCCGATACACCCAGTATCCGCCTGGAAACCAGCCGGTTTAAAGACCGGTTCACCCATGGTGATAGCCTGCTCAGATCATGGACGAATGTTCGCTGGTTCCGCCCGGCATCCGGTTTATACAATGCCCAAATGAGTACCTATCTGGCCGACCGCCATCCTCGCTACCGGATCGCCCTGGGTACGGTTTATCCCCTGGACGCGGCCATTCCCTCGAGCGGATTTTCCACCTTTTTCATAAAACACTCCGTATCTCCCGGATCCATCATTATATTACATGACGGTGCACAACGCGGGCAGCGTACCGCAGAGACCCTAAAGCGTGTTTTGCCCTATCTTAAACAACAGGGCTATAGAGTGGTAACCTTAACTCGGTTAATGTCTGCCGCATCGATTCAAAGCTCATCAGGTTCGGTAAGTGAATAAAAGCAATCATGGTATACGTTGCTAAACGCCCTACATTGCTGAAAGGCATGATATGATGTGATGATTATAACCGGTGAGCAAAGAGCGGGAGACGGGGTTCGAACCCGCGACGTCCAGCTTGGGAAGCTGACATTCTACCACTGAATTACTCCCGCAAAGATAGCAATCGCACTCACCTATCGATGTTTGAACATCGATATAAAATATACAACGTATGCCCGGCGACTTCAATAAAAAAATGCGCACACTTAAGCCTTAACACCAGCAAATGTTGTCGCAAAAGTACTTCTTCCATTTAACCGGTATCATACTAAAATATTGCTATTTGCGGCGTTTATACGGACCAACATTTAAAGGGCATTCATAGCCACATGAGCAAACACCTTGGCGTCATTGATCAGGTTTTTGATAATGCAGTATTCGTTCGGCTGATGGGCTAAGTCATCGATGGTGGACCACACCGCCGCCGGATATCCGGCCCGGCGAAAAATGGCGGCTACCGTGCCGCCGCCGATGCCCATGGCCTTTGCGTCAATCTGGTAAACTTCTTTAATAGCCTTCTGCAAAGCTTTGACCACCGGGGCATCATGGGGCGTGGCCGGTGCGGCCTGTTCTTCCTGCTCAGTGGATATTTCTACTTTTACGTTGAAATCGTTTTCGATGGTATCGCACATACGGCGGATGTTTTGCATTACGTCCTCAATGGAATACTGCGGCAATATACGGCAATCCAGATAAAAGATATCCTCGCCGGGAATAGTATTCACATTGGGCACATTGGCTTCTTTTTTGGTGGGCTCAAAGGTGCTGTAGGGTACATCAAACACTTCATCACGGGCATCATATATTTCATGCAATTCGTCCACAGCCACAGCCAGACGAGCGCCTGCCCGGAAAGCATTGATGCCCTTATCCGGTGTGCTGGCATGCACCTGTTTACCCTGAACGTTAAATTTTACCCATATGATGGATTTTTCGGCCACCTCAATCATGGTACTGTCCGGCTCACCGGCATCGGGCACAATAATGATGTCTTTTTCATTAAACAAATCGGCATGGTGATCCACCAGGTATTGTAAACCATAGGTGCTGCCGGTCTCCTCATCGGCCACCAGGGCAATGCCCACATTATAATGCGGGGTAATGTCCAGATCCGTCAAGGCTTTGGCCGCCATCATGGCGCTGACCATAGATTGATTATTATCCTCCGTACCCCGGCCGTAGATGCGCCCTTCCTTAACCACAGCTTCAAATGGTTCGGTATCCCATTTGGATCGGTCACCCTCGGGCACAACATCCATATGTGTCAAAAACCACACCGTTCGGCTGGTATCCTGACCCGGAATTTTTAAAATAAGGTTGGGTCGATAACCATCGCGGGCTTGATCATCCTCGGACGGATATTCTTCAATCTGCGTTAACCCGTTTTTTTGCAGATACTTTTTCAGAAAATCGGCTTTGTCGTGTTCACCGTCGCCGTCATTAAGAGGCCCCAGGGCTTTAATGGGGATAATGGCTTTCATTAGATCAATAGCTTCTTGTTCCAGATTATCGATATGTTGGTCAACGTTCCTAAGGTTTTGTTCACTCATAAAACATTCCTCGTTTCTACTCTTAGTTTATCCCTTATCAGCGATTTATTTGCATTCAACCCGACTCACGTTAACGGTGTGGGCCTTTCAGGTGTTTTTAACTTCCAGAGAATCGGTTACCGGTACAACAGCTTTGGCCAGCATTTGCGAAAAATAGCGATCGGTCATACCCGCCATGAAATCTCTGACCCGCAGCGCCGGTGAAGTTTCATCAATATATACGGCATCTTTGGTATTAAGAAAATGGGTAAAGATTTCATTTTCCCGGTCATCATTTTCCATCGCCTGCAGATAATAATCAAAAAGAAGGCTGAATCCCCGCTTAATGCGCTGGTGATTGACTTTCAGTTTTTTGCTTTTGTAAATGGATTTGTAATTAAAATTTTTCAGTTCCAGCAGAGCATCGGAGATGGGATTGCTGAAAGTAACATAGCTTTTTTGATAACTGCCGGCGACCACATCATTAACCAGCGTATCGACGATCTGCCCGTTGTAGGTGCCCAGCTTACGGGCCGGATTCTCCGGCAATTCTTCGCGCTTGATCAATCCCACGCGAATGGCATCTTCGATATCCTGGCCGATGTACGCAATGGTATCGGCCAGACGCACGACGCAGCCCTCCGAAGTTGCCGGCATCAGATCAACGGTTTGCCCGTTTTGCATGGATTCCATGTATTGCAGTAAATCATCCTCTTTTCCGTTTTGCCTGGGTTGCAAAACCTGGTTATGAACTTCTCCGTTATGGGCTAATATACCGTCCCGTGTCTGGAAAGTTAAATTGAGTCCCCGGCCGTTTTTTGTAATGTGGTCCACCACCCGCAGACTTTGTATGTTATGATGGAAATAACCCAGGCTGTGTTTCCGGCTTATTTCATCCAGAAATTTTTCACCGTCATGTCCGAAGGGGGGATGCCCCAGATCATGCCCCAGGGCGATGGCATCGATCAGATCGGTATTCAGAGACAGCATACGTCCGATGGTAGTTGAAATCTGGGCCACACTCAGGGTATGCAAAATACGGCTGGTTAGCTGCTCGTCCAGCAGCGATACAAAGTAAATCACCTGCGTTTTCCCCGTATACCTGCGAAAGGCGCCGCTGTAAAAAATACGGTCCCGGTCCAGAGCAAAGGGCGGCCGATAGTGTTGCTCATCCTCTGCCTCACGCCGAAAAGCCTGTTCATTGCCGGTGGCAAAATCGGAAAATAACCGTTTTTCTTTAAGGGCAATACTTTCGGCTATGTGTTTTAAATCGTTATTCAATTGTTTCAAGCGAATCCAATCATTTATCTAAAATCGGTATAACATTAATTATAATTTAAAAATATTCCATACAATTTCAATGTACATCAATCATCGGTATCCCTGATCAGCTGCAGAAATTTGTTTTTCATTTCGGCAGGAAAACGTATCGGTTTGCCTTTTGCATCAACCGTAACCCAGGTAACATGAGCAATAGCAGCCAGCTCATTGTTCTGCATTTTGACAATTTCATGGCGGAAGGTCACCGACGTATTTTTCTCGAACGCCCATTCCACAGTGACCCAAATTTCCTCATCTGCAAAAATTTGCTTTTTAAAATCGATTTCTACCCTAACAATAGGCATCATTATTTTTTTGTGCATCAAATCTTTAAGCGAGTATCCGATGGCATTCAGCAATTCGATACGAGCTGCTTCGCAGTATTGCAGATAAACGGCGTTATTCACATGGCCATACATATCGCACTCATAGGTGCGGGCTTTCAATTTTGTCGAAAACTTACTCATAACGCAAAATCCCTTTTATGGGGCTGGTACAATAACGTTTAATGATTGTTTGTTTATTTGCACATTTAATTCGTTGTCTTCCCACACAGGATCACCGTCAACATGCACCCACCCCGGTTTTTTTCTGTGAATTGTTAAATGATCACATTGATGGTGGTGGTAGATATTGGACCGCTCAATATGTTTGTTGAACAGGAACCGTACATTTTTAACAGCAGCGCTAAACGATAAACGGTCGATAATGCAAAGATCAAACAAACCGTCTTGCACGTCGGCCATGGGAGCAATAACGGCGCCGTTACCATATTGTTGGGTATTGGCAATGGTAACCAAAAGAGGATCGATTTTTAGCTTTTGTTGATCATCTATGATAATTTGCAATTCATCAAAGGGGTAACGGAAAAGTTCGAGGAATCCATAATAAAAATAGGGTATTGGTCCCCTCGTTTTTGATTTCTCAAAACGGGAGCTAAGTTGGGCATCATAACCTACACCCGCTATTCCCATAAAATGCAATTTATTTAATTGTCCGGTATCTATGGTTTTGAATTTCGGACGTATCAACACATGTAAAGCTTTTTTGAATTTAAGGGGAATATCCATCGAGCGGGCAAAGCCATTTCCCGAACCATCCGGAATGATACCCAACGCCGTATCACTATTAAGCAAAGACCCGCCAATTTCGTTAACGGTTCCATCACCGCCAACAGCTATCACTGCATCATATTTTTTTTTGACGGCTTCCCGGGCAAACCATCCCCCTTGCCCCGGTTCTTCCGATATTTTTATTTCAGCGGTAATTTCGGAATGATCTGAAAAAAAATTTAAAATTCGATTACCAATTGCCCTACCGTCTTTTTTACCTCCGGCAATGGGGTTTATTACAAATAAATAATGCACGGGATACCCATTATTATTTTGTTACAGTTAAAAAAATTAGCATCATTTATATTTACTCGCAAATATATTATGGTAAAATTGTGGAGTGATCCATAATCATTTGCCGTGGAGTGCATGTCCTTCCCGTAATAATATCAAGATCGCTTTGAGAAAAAAATGTGAAATTTAGCCAAAGCGGGGGCAAGTGAGTGCATCGCACTATTAAATAATTAGCCTGTTTAGAAAGGAATAAAATAAAAAAGGCAGCTCATAGGCTGCCTTAAAGTTATCCTCGGAGTTTAAAATGGAAAGGTATATTCATTTTCACCTTAACCACTTTATCTCTTTGTTTTGCTGGTTTAAATTTACATTTCTTTGCTGCATTCAGTGCCGCCTCGTCCAGCATCGGTAATGATTTAAATACCTTTGCGGATTCAACAGTACCATCGGTATCGATGGTAACCGTTACGACCACTATCCCCTCAATGCCGGCCTTTCTTGCCAGATCCGGATAAACCGGTGTTTCTTTATGTTTGATTTTCGGCTTTTCGGATACAGCAAAAAATTCATAGACCTCTTCCTCTTCGGGCGGAGGGGGGGGCGGAGCTTCATCTGTGGGCTCGAAGGTAACATCGGTATCTTCAATCGTTACGTCATCCAGCAATTCATCATCCTCAGCTTCGACAGGTATCGAAGGTCTGGAAGGAGGCGGTGGTTTGGCGATTTGTTGCGTCTGAGGTATATCCACTGTTTCAATGGTGATATCCGGTTTTTCCGGCAGCTGTAGGCCGGTTTCAAACCGTTTGAATGAATATAACAGAATGACAGCCAGCAACAATGCGATAATCAACCCTGTTTCCAGTGATTTTTTATACCTCAAGCGCAGATCGGCCTCAGGATTTTTCTTCAATGCTTTCATTTATAATTCACCTCCTGGCCTGGCAAAGTAATATACTTTTAAGGCACTGGCCTTTCTTAATTCCTGGTGAATGTCGTTAACAAATCCCATATCAGCTTCCTGGTCAATTTTCATAGCGATCACAATTTGCGGATCTTCCACACGTTTCTGGTAAACGACATTTCTCAGCTCAGTAACTTTTTTAACTTTAACGTCATCGCATACAACATTGTTCTCTCGGTCAGCCCAAATCGTTACAACATGTCTTCGGGATCCGGGGATTTTTTGTATTTTAGCTGCATCCGGAAGCTTAACCTGTAATCCGGAGTATTGCCGAAATACCGTAGCCACCATGAAAAAAATCAGCAACATGAAAATGATGTCCGGCAATGCTGTAGTCGGAATATTTTGTTTCGACTTACTTTGTTTTTTCTCTATTTTCATAAATACAGCCTCCGGTTAATCAGTCTCAGGTTCTGCCAGAGATATTTTTTTGGCGTCAGCTTTCTTCAGTTGATCAAGAACCTGTACATAAGTATCGTACTTGGTCTCCTCGTCAGTCTTCACGGAAACGATCAGTTTCTCATTCTCAAAAATCATCTCTTTAATCTTGCCGGAAATTTGGCCGATGGGAATGATTTCACCATCTAATAGTACCTGCCCCTGAGCATTAATCAGAAGATTGGTAATATTTTTTGGGGGAATTTTGATTTCCTGATCGCCCGGTGGCGGCAGAACCAAATCTAACCCCTTTTCCGTATCGATGGATGTCGTAACCAGAAAAAAGATCAAAAGTAAAAACACAATATCAGCCAAAGAAGCCATTGGGATTTCAACTTCTTTGTCTTTTTTCTTTCCTAGTAACATATTGTTTAATCCTATTCGATTAACTAATTATTATTTTTTTTCTTCCATTTCTACCAGAGTATCCATCAATTCGACTGAACTCTCTTCCATATCAATAATGAGTTTGTCGATACGGGAAGTAAAAAAGTTATAGAACACCTGAATGATAATAGCCGTTACAAGTCCGAACAACGTTGTTAATAACGCCTGAGATATACCGCCTGCAACAATAGCCGGTGAAATATCATTTGCTTTTTTGATTGAGTCGAATGCCTGAACCATACCAGCGACCGTTCCCGTAAAACCTAACATCGGAGCGATTACAATTACGGTTGTAAGTACAATCATACCACGTTCCAGGAAGGCCATTTCAATTGAACCGGCATTGGTAATTGCTTTTTCAACATGTTCAACGCCTTTTTCCGCTCTGGATAAGCCGGCATGTAATATAGAAGCAACCGGGCCGGGTGTTTTTTCGCATTCAGCAGCAGCAGCCTCAATACCGCCTTCCCGCAGAGCGTTATGCAACTTGGATAAGAATTTTCTTGTATTAACAGATGCGCGCGTTAGTGTCCATAACCTTTCCAATGAAAAAGCCAATCCGATGATCAAAAGTATGAGAACCGGCCACATGAAAGGTCCACCCTGTCTAAATAATTCAACCATAACGATAACTCCTTTGATTAATTTTCAACAACGCTGCTTTTAGCTAATATAATTATTATTTATTTTATGTCAATTTTACTATTTTTGAAATTTAAAGTCAATTTATTTTTCGTTCTTTTCATTACCCTTAACTGCTAATAATTTATTGATTTCCGTAAATAATTTTATGGCTTTATTAAATTGATTATCGGATTGTAAAATAACCTGATAGTATTCGCTCATTCCCCATAAATTCCGTGCAACTTCAGCCTTTAGACGGTTTTTTATAATGGCCCGGTCTTCTTCCAAAATCTGATCCGTTAATTGAATCTCATTTTCTGCAGCCAGCTTCTTTAAACTTTGTATATACCTGCGATCAGGTTGAAATGCAGCCTTAAAGCGCTCAAAGTTATCGTCCCTTAAGGAGCTTTGCCGTAGCCTATCCGCTGCTGCCTTAAAAAACAGGCGTTTTTGCATCATAGCCTGGAATACTTTTTCGTTTTTATATTTGATTTGATATTTCACTTCAATATCAGGTGCTATCCCACCTCCGCCATAAACTTCACGGCCATTTTCCGTATAAAAGATCTTTTTATTGGTAGTATCGGATGGAGGCGTTATGGTCGTATCCGCTTGTGGCGGGTTTATCCCGTCATGATAGTACTGTTCAACATCTTTATCTTTGTAAGGCTTTTGGATAAGACGTCCGCTTGGTGTATAATAGCGGGAAACAGTCAGACGCAGACGTGAGCCGTCTGAAAATTTGAATTCATTTTGTACCAAACCCTTACCAAAACTGTTGGTACCAACGATTAATCCTCTGTCATAATCCTGAATGGCTCCGGCCACAATTTCCGAAGCGCTGGCGGAAGAACCGTCGATGAGAACGATCAGAGGATAATTTCGCACCAAAGGCTGCTCGAAATCATCGGTATAAAAGGCGTTATTAAAACGTGACAAACGTCCTTTGGTATAAACCACTTTTTTATGTCCCTCAATAAACATACCAACAATCTGAACCGCTTGTTTTAAAAAGCCGCCGCCGTTACCGCGCAAATCCAGAATTAATTGTTCCATGCCCTGTTTTTCAAGCTGCAGGATAGCCTCTTCCATTTCATCTGCTGTGGTATGTGCAAATCGATTGAGCCAGATGTAGCCGGTTTTTTCATTGACTTTAAAATGTGTATGGATGGTATATATGGGGATTTCATCCCGTTCGATAACCACGTCAAAGGGGTCTTCTATGGTAGGTCTTTTTATAGTTACTTTTACTTCACTTCCTTTGGGGCCCTTGAGTTTGCGCGGTACCTCCGTCATTTTAATATCGTAGGTTGATTCGCCTTCAATTTTAATGAATTGATCACCGGCCCTTAGCCCCAATTTTTCCGAAGGTGAGCCGGGTATGACCGCAATGATCGTGGGATAGTGTTGAATTACATCGAATTGCACGCCAATACCTTCATACCTGGCGTTAAAGTTTTCCTCATTGGTTTTGACTTTTTCAGGCGGTATATATGCAGAATGAGGATCCAGGGTTTCCAGCAAGCCTCCTATAGCGCCCTCGGTTGCCGCCTTCCAATCCACATCTTCCACGTACAAACGATCTATATATTGAATGGTTTTATTGAGTTTTTCGGCACTGTACTGTCTATCATCCGAATTAGCGCCGCCATCCCAAAAACGGATATCCAGCCGGTTAATTATCAATATAATGAGAAGTACAATTGCAGCCAGATAAAAGCCGTTTATCTTTTTAGTGGACATTCTTTAGATCCGTTTTATTTGATTAAACTTACTGATTGTTTGATTTGTGTGGTCCATTGTTTTTGCAGATTAATAGTCCAGTTTAACAATACCGTGGAGCTTTGATATACCCGCTCAAAACCCGCTTCTGATAATGAAATAGTTTCCACCGGCATTCGCCATATGCGCCCCTTCTGATCACTGGTCAACCGAATATCAAGGTTTAGATATTCATCACGCAACCCAATTGCATCCACATCTTCTATAATTCCCCTGCTGTCCAGGAACGCATCCTCCAACTTGCCTTTTGGCAGGTAATAATACCGATCCTCAGCGTGACCCGCTTGCAGACCAAAGTTAAATTCTACCGCAAAATTGAGCGGCAAATTTTCTGAAGTTTCATTAAGCAGATGATAAGTTGCCGTAATTAATCCTTCATCATTTTCGATTGTTATTAATTTGCGCAACGTAAGCGGTTTGAAATCATCACCAATCCAGACGTGTCCTTTTCGTTCAAAATGCAGGATTACCCGTTTTTCGTTTTGTTCTTGCTCCAAGAGTTCGTAGGCCTGATTAACGAAATCTCCTTTTTCCTCAAATTGAGCCTTAGCAAACTGATCTAACTGGGTGTTATTGGCTATAAAATGATCAACAAAAGACTTCTTCTCATACCAATCAAATGTCAAGTGTTCTTTTAATCCGGGTTCCTTGGCCAGTATCAGATCGTGAATGCTCGCAGTTTCATCGGCTTCGTGGTTTGCGGCCTCTTCGGGTAATTTGGCCTCATCCAATTTGGAATGATACCCCTCTTCTCTTCGGGACATCGTATCCAGCAAATTTTTTAAGGCCGGTTTGATATCATACATAAACATTACCGCTCCTTTTTGAGGACGGAAATATGCGTTATGAAAATCCGCCTCGACCAGAACTTCCACCCTTCCGTCGGCATCAAAATCAATGGATTCCACGAAAGGATATTTAGGATTGGTCAGTCGGGTCCATTCGTTTTCAGCCGCAATCAGATTGCTGTAAATGGCTTGCCGCAGATGGCTCAGATAAAGCCCCCCAAAAACACCATGCCAGTACGGACAGTTGCACTGCCCTGCCCAAAGATGATCCAATGCTTTTTGTTTATCCTCATACCTGTGCACTTCAGCTTGCCATATTTTCTGACTGACCCGCAGCATTTTTTTATGCATTACATTAACTTCAGGATATTTGACCATAAAATTTCGCCAAAATCCACCTCGCACAAACAGGCCGTATTTTTCAAGAATTTTTTGTTCATCCAACAAATGTTCAAAATCTTCAAACATATGGTATGTTTTGGGGAATAAAGACCAATGCATCATTTCCGCGTA